>NZ_JAHENT010000028.1 GCF_018609725.1 Methanohalobium sp.
ACTTGTCGGTATGTACGAAGGCGACTACGGAAACCTTCCAGAGGACAAGACCTTCCAGGAGTGCTATGACATTTCTACCATCACACCTACTGATGAATACGTAAATGTCTACCAGGGTGCTAAGAAGAAACTGGAAGACCTTGGATTGGTTTTCTAAATTATCAGTGGTTATTATACCACTCTTTCTTTTTTAACAATAATTTTTGCTGCAAAACAAAAAGATAAATATAAAAACATTTACCATGTAAGTGGGCATTTTTTTAACAGTGTTTTTAATATCGTTACTGATCCATACATTAATTATTCTTGCACAACCCTATTAATTATGATTTTCTTGTGATATGCCATCTATATTGCAGCTTGTTCATGTTTAACTAATTGTATTAGTGCTAACCTTAAACCAAAGGTTTAAAAATTAATGAGTAAATAATTATTGTATTATTACTCTGATATATACCAAGGTTATTGCATTTTTTAATGTTTCAACCGTATATATTTAGAGAAAGGGGGAGATTCAATGGATAAAAACTCTAATGTAAAATCTATCAAATTAAAAGTTGCTGAAGCTAACCAGAATGATGTGGGTAAAGGTGTGGTTCGCATTGATAAGGCTTCAAGAGATAAAATAGGTGTTAGAGAATATGATGTTGTAGAACTTAGAGGGAGGCGTACTACCTCTGCAATAGTTCGACGTGAATTTCCAGCTGATAGTAGTAAGGATATAATCCGTATGGATGGACTTATACGCTCAAATTCCAAAACAAGTATAAGCGACAACATAACAGTAAAAAAAGCAGAATGGAAAGAAGCAAAACATGTAACACTAGCCCCTGTTACAAAGGGCGTTCGTATTCACGCCCCTGCAGAAATATTACGGTCTATTTTTAAAAACCGAACTGTTTCAAAAGGAGATTTTATATCAACAACTAACGTAAGGAAACCAAAAGATACATATGACAAGGGTATGATGTATGAAGATTTCTTCCAGGATATGTTTTCATCTTCTTTTGGTCTTGGTGAAGTTAAAATACAGATTGTATCCACCTCTCCTTCTGGAATCGTTAAAATCACTGATTCAACAGAGGTTGAATTACTACCAGAATCAGTAGAAGTGCTCCCCGAAAAAGACATACCAAGTGTCATGTATGAAGACTTGGGTGGTATTAAACCAGCTGTTGTAAAAATCAGAGAAATGATAGAACTTCCACTAAAACACCCCGAACTTTTTGATAGTCTGGGTATTGAAGCTCCAAAAGGTGTATTGCTTCGAGGACCACCGGGAACTGGGAAAACACTGCTAGCAAGGGCTGTTGCCAATGAATCCGATGCCTATTTTATATCAATAAATGGACCAGAAATAATGTCAAAATTCTATGGTGAATCAGAACAACGTATACGTGAGGTTTTTGATGAAGCCGAGAAAAACACCCCAGCTATTATATTCCTTGACGAACTTGATTCAATTGCTCCAAAACGAGCAGAAGTAACCGGTGAAGTGGAACGTCGGGTGGTTGCACAGTTACTCTCATTGATGGATGGGCTGAAAGAACGTAAAAACGTAATATTAATTGGAGCTACTAACAGACCCGAAGCTCTAGACATCGCTTTGAGAAGACCTGGGCGATTTGATAGAGAAATAGAACTTCACGTTCCTGACACTGAAGGAAGGATGGAAATTCTGCAGATTCACACAAGGGGAATGCCACTTGGAGAAGATGTAGACCTTAATAAACTGGCAGAGATTACATATGGATTTGTCGGTGCCGATATAGCTTCATTGTCCCGTGAAGCTGCAATGGGTGTTCTTCGAAGGATATTGCCCGAAATAGACCTTGATGAACCGGTAATTCCAAAAGAAGTACTTGACCAACTTCAGGTCACCAAAATGGATTTTGATAACGCATTGAAAGATGTCAGCCCATCTGCCATGCGTGAAATCATGATTGAAATACCAAATATTACATGGGATGATGTTGGCGGACTTGATGAGTTTAAAGAATTGCTTAGTGAGGCGGTAGAATGGCCTCTGAAAAACGCAGAAGCCTTCAGACGCATAGGTGTTGAAGCACCAAAGGGTGTTATGTTGTATGGACCACCCGGTACCGGTAAAACCATGCTTGCCAAAGCTGTTGCCAATGAATCAGATGCCAACTTTATCACTGCCAAAGGTAGTGACTTATTGTCCAAATGGTACGGTGAATCAGAAAAACGTATCGCAGAAGTTTTTTCACGTGCAAGACAGGTAGCACCTACTGTGATATTCCTTGATGAACTGGATGCTATAGCACCTGTACGCGGGTCTACAGTAGGTGAACCACAGGTAACAGAACGTGTTGTAAACCAGCTCCTTTCAGAACTTGATGGCCTTGAGGAATTAAGAGGTGTTGTGGTTATAGGTGCAACCAATAGACCAGATATTGTAGACCCTGCACTATTGCGACCAGGAAGATTTGATGAACTTATAATGGTACCTGTACCAGATAAAGAAGCACGTCTAAAAATTCTTAAAGTACACATAAGTAAAATGGAACTGGCAGATGATGTCAGTATTGATGATTTGGTTGCACAGACCGAAGGATACACTGGAGCAGATATTGCCGCAATCTGTAAAAAAGCAGGAAGGTTTGCATTGAGAGAAGATATAATGGCAGAAAATGTTAAACAGAATCACTTCCTGAAAGCCATAGAGGAAATAGGACCTTCTGTAACATCTGAAGTTGTAAAATACTATGAACGTATAAAGGGCAAACTAAGAACTAAAAAAGCAGAAGAAATAGAAAATGTATATGTCTAAACAATAATTGACCACATCCTCATTAAAGTGGATGTTTCATTTCTTTTTATCTGATTCTAAAAAACCAATTACTTAAATATCGCTATTAACAAAAACAATCCATATGATATTCCCCACAGCAGAGAATCTTAAAAGAAAAAGAAATGAACTTGGATTTACTCAGAATGAACTGGCTAAAATGACAGGTGTAAGTCAACCTCTAATTGCACGTATAGAGTCAAATGATGTTGACCCTCGTTTATCCACAGTCAAAAAAATCTATGATGCCTTTCAAAAAGCTGAAAACAAAAATTTTTTAGCTAAAAATATAATGCATACCGATGTAGTGTATATTTCACCTGACAAAACAATTAATGATGCAGTTAATATTATGGAAAAACATGGTTATTCACAGATACCAGTTTTTGAGGATTGGTCTTGTGTTGGAAGCGTATCTGAAGACATGATTTTAAAAGTTATGACTGATAACAAGATAAACGCTATTTCAGAAATGAAAATCCGTGATGTTATGATGAGTCCACTTCCGGTAATATCCCCTGAAACTTTTATAAACGCTGTTTTTAATATGTTTGAACAATTCTCGGCTGTTTTGATAATGGATGACGGTAAATACACAGGAATAATCACAAAACATGACCTGATGAAATTATTACATAGTTAAGTTTTTTACTAAAACCGATAAATTTGGCTACAATTATATATTAGGTAAATCCATTATAGAACCAATACATAACAGAAATTAAAAGGAGAATAACATGAATTTTGAAGACAAGTTAATAATGATGCCTGGTCCAGTACCAGTTGCACCAAGAATATTAAGAGCTATGTCAAAACCAATGATAAATCATAGAGGTGACGAATTCGCAGAAATTTATGATGATTGCTGTAATATTCTAAAAGATGTATTCAATACACAAAATGATATTTCTGTTATAAGCGGCTCTGGCAGTGCAGGGATGGAAGCCGCCATCGGATGCACAACCAACGACAATGATAATGTCATTACAATAGAGAATGGTAAGTTCGGTGAAAGGTTCAAATTAATAGCAGATAGGTATGGAAACGCATTACCTGTTGAATCTGAATGGGGAGAACCCGTAGATTTGGATAAAGTAGAAAATTTACTTGCTGAAGGAGCAACTTCTGTTGCAATGGTACATAATGAGACGTCTGCAGGTGTACTAAATCCGGCTAAAGAAGTCGGCAAACTTACCAAAAAATATGATGCTCTATTCATAATGGATGGAATAACGTCCATCGGAGGAGACGAGGTCAAAGTTGATGACTGGGGAGTTGACATTGCAATTGCCGGTTCCCAGAAATGTATAGGTGCTCCTCCTGGTATGTCCATGGTATCCATAAGCGATAGAGCATATGAAGCAATGGAGAATGTAGATAATAAACCGTATTATCTCGACCTTGAAGCCTATAAAGAAAGCCTTGATAAAGATAAAACACAGACACCTTACACACCTGCATTACCGCTGTTCTATGGGTTACAGGAATCTCTGCATATTGTGAATGAGGAAGGCGTAGATAATAGAATCAACCGTCATAGAACGTACTCAAAAGCAGTTCGCAGCGCTATGGATGCAATAGGTCTGGAAATGTATCCAATACTGGATGAAAATACTCAGTATTCAAATACTGTCTCTGCTATGAGCGCTCCTGAAAGTGTCAGTGGTGAAGACATTAAAAAAGATATGCTTGAGAGAGGTATCGTTATTGTGGGCGGACAGGAAAGGCTTAAGAATAAAATATTCAGAATCGGCAATATGGGCAACTTGACATCTAGAGATATACTTATTACAATTCAGGAACTTGAAACTATACTCCACAAAAGAGGTATAATATCTGAGGTAGGTGCAGGTATTAATGCTGCAAACGATATTTTGGACTCTTTATAATAAGATAATATGGCTACCATAGGGATTGTAGATACAACATTTGCACGCTTTGACATGGGAAGCGTCGCACTTGATGAAATCAATAAAAATGCATCCTCAAGAACTGTAAGAATTACTGTACCGGGAATAAAAGACCTCCCAGTAGCATCCAAGAAACTCCTTGAGGAGCAGGGATGTGACATTGTTATAGCTCTTGGTATGCCTGGTTCTGCAGAAAAAGATAAAATGTGTGCCAACCAGGCATCCCAGGGTTTGATTCAGGCACAACTTATGACAAACAGGCACATAATTGAAGTGTTTGTACACGAAGATGAAGCGGCAAATGAAAAAGAACTGGCACACCTTATGGAAAATCGTGCACGTGAACATGCGATAAATGTTGTCAAACTACTGTATAAACCTAAAAAACTCATAAAAGAAGCAGGCACGGGACAACGACAGGGTTTTGAAGATGTAGGACCTTTAGGTATCTGACGTACCCCAACGGATAAATCCTTGGGGTTCTGTGGTCGCCATCCATCTTGACGTTGCCACTTGCGAGGCGCTAGTAATCCCGTACGATGCATCACTGTCTGCATTCATCGTTTGTGCTCGACACCAAGCAATACTTGGATGGGGCCTAATGATACACAAACAACCGACTGAACAACGTCTTACATCAGGCAGCTTGCTCAAAACAACTGTACACTGAAAGCATTGCTGTATCTATAAAATTATATATGCTATACTACAATTAAAAATTAATGATTAAAATAATCAAAGGGGCCGTTTCATCCAACGGTCAGAAACCGTTGGCTTTTACGTACCCCCTGTTGCCCCAATTTCGTAATAAAATAAAAATGGAGATAATATATGAGTATTAATCTGGGATTTGTTATTGCTGAATTCAACAGAGACCTTACCTATCAGATGGAGCTTCTGGGAAAAGAACACGCAGAATTTCTCGGGGCAGAGGTTAAAAATAAAATCCTTGTTCCTGGTGTTTATGATATGCCCCTTGCAATTAAAAAATTCTGTGAGCAGGATGACATCGATGCTGTAGTAACAATTGGTGCAGTTATAGAAGGGTCTACTGAACATGATGAAATCGTTGTACAGCATGCTTCAAGAAAAATAACCGACCTGTCACTGGAATACAATAAACCGGTAACTCTCGGGATAGCCGGTCCAGGTATGACCCGTATGGAAGCACATGAAAGGTTGGATTATTCTAAAAGGGCTGTAGAGTCTGCAGTAAAACTTGTACAGCGTCTATAAAATAATTAAAGTTAAATATAAGACTGAGTTTTGAGTTTTTGATGGCATCTTCAAGGGTAGAACGTGTAAAAGAGTCTGAAACGATTAGAATCGCAAACCTTGCAAATCAGTTACGCAAAAAAAATATCGATGTTATAAGTTTTAGTCTGGGAGAACCTGATTTTGATACTCCCAGACACATCTGCGATTCTGCAGCAAATGCTATGTATAATGGAGAAACCCATTATGCACCCTCTGCAGGAATTCCCCATTTAAAATCTGCTATTGCTGAAAAATTACAAAATGAGAATAAATTGGGTGCAGATGAATCCAATATTTTGGTTACCCCCGGCGCCAAACAGGCTATTTTTGAAATAATGATGTCGGTTCTTGATCAAGACGATGAAGCTATCCTGTTTGACCCTGCATGGGTTTCATATGAACCCTGTATAAAAATGGCAGGAGCACATCCTGTATGGGTACCAACTGATCCAGACAATGATTTCAAACCCTATAACATTTCTGAATACATAACCGATAAAACCAAAATGATTGTTGTAAACAGCCCATGTAATCCGACAGGAAGTGTATATGAAAAAGATGTCCTTGAAAATATTGCAGACATTGCAATCGACCATGACTTGTTTGTACTTTCAGATGAAATCTATGAAAAAATCATCTATGACAGAGAGCATATCAGCATCGGTTCGATGGATGGCATGCAGGATCGTACCATTACAGTAAACGGTTTTTCCAAATCATATGCCATGACAGGTTGGAGGCTTGGATATGTCTGCGCACATCCTGATATATTCAATAATTTGCTTAAAATCCAATCCCATTCCGTAAGCAGTGCAACAACCTTTGTACAGCACGGGGGCTACGCCGCCCTGAATGGGCCACAGGAGCCTGTTTATGAAATGGTGAACGAATTTAGAGCAAGAAGAGATATACTGGTTGATGGCCTTAATTCATTGGGAATTAAATGTAACCGACCACAAGGAGCTTTTTACGCGTTCGCTGATGTCAGTGAATTTGGTACTGGAGATGAGGTGGCTGAAGAATTATTAAAAGAAGCTCATGTTGCAGTAACACCCGGGTCAGCATTTGGACCAAGTGGTAAAAACTTTATAAGAATATCCTATGCAACATCTCAAGATAGAATACAAGAAGGTCTTGAGCGTATAAAATCTGTGCTTGAATAATTAGCAATAACGTTCAAGTATTCTATCAATAATTTTTCCGCTGCTACACAGTGAACAATCACTTAATTTATTAATGCGAACCACCTTCGCATTAATTCCCAGTTCTTCCAGATTTTTCTCGATTGAATCACTGCTGAATTTCTGGTCATAACCGATTGCTATGATGTCTGGTTTTATATTCTTTATCGGTTCATATATATTGGTTTCACTTCCAAGCACTGCTTTATCCACTAAATTTAACGAATTTACCATTGTTACACGCTGATTTTCAGGAATAACAGGTTTTGGTTTATGTTTTATCATGGATTCTCTTGCAACGATTACATATAATTCATCACCGAGTTTACGGGATTCACTTATATAGTGCAAATGTCCCGGATGGAGAAGGTCAAATGTTCCAGTTGCCAGTACCCTTGTCAAAAGATCACCTTTACAGAGTTTCAATAAAGACTTCCAAGAATTAATAAATTTATGGATTAACAAAAACTACAACAGTAAAAAATTTAATCAAGACGTTACTAAAATCAGTTAAATATGGAAAATATACCTGAGAAAGGTTACAAAAATGAATTTTCAGATTTAATCAAGTACACAATACCCGGTTATCTTATAGGCATTATACTGGGAAGTTTACTGGATTATTATGGTTACCAACAAAATCCTTTGGGTCAATGGATGGTTCGTACTTTTTCCGGAGAAGGAGAAAGCATCTTTGAAGGTATATATTCGATTAAACAGAGGTTAAGCGGGGCTTTGGGTTCTATTTCAGAAGCGTATGGATGGGGTAAACTTTCAGGAATGAGTGTTCCATGGATAATCGACCTTTTTAGTCATCTTGCAGGTGTTAATATCTATGGCGTAGAAGGTTTTTATATACCCTATTTTTACGCTTTAAGTGACCAGATAGGTGCAAACATTTCTGGATTATATTATCTGAAAAGGTCGGAAAGTTCATGGTTAAAAGGCATAAAAAAATACATAAATCATCCGGTTATGGTATCAAGCCTTATTGTTATAATAATTGTTCCGATAGGATTGCTATTAGCACGTATCATCGGATTCAGCCCTACCAACCAAATCTATACTGCGCTTGAAACCATCGCTGCAAATCTTTGCTGGGTTCCTCCTGTAGTTGGGTGGGTGTGGTTTAAATATAATAATAAAAAATTATAAAACCCTCACCTGACTTACTTAAAATACATAACTTTTAATTGGTTTGACTTTGTTTTTATAAGTAGTTCTATATAATTAATCATACAGTTATTCTAAAAATACAATGTCGCGAATTATCGTATTATTACAGAGGTAGCTTCATGGTTGAAAAGTCAATTGAAGAAATTAACAATAAAATCAAAGACGGCAGTGTTAATGTTGTTACTGCCGAAGAGATGGTAGATATCGTATCAGAACTCGGTACAGAAGGTGCTACACAAGAGGTGGATGTTGTTACTACTGGAACATTTGGAGCCATGTGCTCGTCTGGTGCATTTTTAAATTTTGGTCATGCAGAACCACCTATCAAATTCCAGAAAATCTGGCTAAACGATGTAGAAGCTTATGCAGGGCTTGCAGCTGTTGATGCATATATAGGTTCCACTCAATTGTCAGAAACTGCCGGCATGGAATATGGGGGAGCCCATGTTATTGAAGACCTCATAAGTGGAAAATCTATAGATGTGCATGCAAAATCCTATGGTACTGATTGTTATCCTTTAAAAGTACTGGATACTACATTAAATATCAACGATTTAAATCAGACCACTATGGTCAACCCCCGAAATGGATTCCAGAAATACAATGTAGCTACAAACAGCACAAACCGCACATTACATACATACATGGGTACATTACTTCCAAATCATGGAAATATTACCTATTCAGGTTCTGGTGTCCTTTCTCCGTTATCAAATGACCCAAATTATGAAACTATAGGAACCGGTACACGAATATTTATAGGTGGTGCTCAGGGTTATGTTGTTGGAGAGGGGTCCCAACACAACCCGGAAGTTAATTTCGGCACTCTGATGGTACAGGGCAATCTTAAAGACATGAATCCTGATTACGTTCGTGGTTCGAGTTTTTACGGTTATGGAACTTCATTGTATATGGGTATAGGAGTACCTATACCGGTTCTTAACGAAAGAATTGCAGAAAATACAGCCGTCAGAGATGAAGATATCATTACAAATATACTGGATTATGGAGTACAGAGCAGAGACCGTCCCAAATTGAGGGAAGTAACCTATGCAGAACTAAAATCCGGTTATGTAGACCTAAACGGTACAGAGGTTGCTACATCACCGCTTTCAAGTTTTAAAACTGCAAGACTAATTGCTGAAGAATGTAAAGACCGGATTAAAAACGGCGATTTCTTTGTTACCGAACCTGTACATAGACTGCCCAACAAGGGTGTATTCAAACCAATGAAACAGACCATGAAAAAACCACTTGTTGGAGAAATAATGGCGAGAAATGTTGTTACCATCCAGCAGGACAGTTCTTTCCATGAGGCTGCAAAAAAGATAATGGAAAGTACTTTCGACCATCTTCCTGTAGTATCAGAAGATTCCAAACTGGTTGGTATTGTTACTGCATGGGATATATCAAAAGCGGTAGCACAGGAAAAATATCATATTGTAAAGGATTTTATGACAAGGGATGTGGCTACAGCTACAACAGAGGAAACCATAGAT
>NZ_JAHENT010000029.1 GCF_018609725.1 Methanohalobium sp.
ACTTGTCGGTATGTACGAAGGCGACTACGGAAACCTTCCAGAGGACAAGACCTTCCAGGAGTGCTATGACATTTCTACCATCACACCTACTGATGAATACGTAAATGTCTACCAGGGTGCTAAGAAGAAACTGGAAGACCTCGGATTGGTTTTCTAAATTATCAGTGGTTATTATACCACTGTAATTTTAACTCTGGATAATTATTATTAAAAACAGGTAGGGGAATAAAAATGCCGTATGAAACATGGACAATTATCAATGGTATATTGTATTTATTGGCCTTCGGATTGATAGGCTATATCCTTCTGGATGCTGGAAGAGTTGAAAAAAGAAGAGCTGAAAAAAGAAGCAAATGATTAAAAGGGGGGACGTGAAAAATGGCTGATGATAAAGACCCAGATGATGATGTTGGTTTAGTCAAAACATTAAGACCTTTCCATGTTTGGGCTCTAGGTGTTGGTATTGTTCTGGTCGGAGAATACATGGGCTGGAACTTTACAGTTGCAAAAGGTGGTATCCTTGGTGCACTTATCGCCATGACACTTGCAGGTGTATTATACGTTATTATATCACTATGCGCAAGTGAACTTGGTGCTGCCACACAATCTGCAGGAGGTCCCTATGAATGGGCGAGGCTATTCGTAGGACCTGGTGCTGCGGGTAGTGTTGGATTAGCAGTATACATGGAATACATCGCACTAGAAGCAGCGGATGCGATTGTCGTTGCCCAACTGGCAAAATCGATATTCCCAGAAATTGCTGTATTCCCGATGACGCTACTAGTAATAGGTACGTTGACGTTTGTTAATTATCGGGGAGTTGTAGGCGCTTTAACGTTGAACTTTGTTATTACAATGATAGCTTTCCTTGCGATTATCGTGTTCTTCTTCTCATCTACATTAGGAGGTTTTGTTGAACTTAACTCAGTCGAGTTATGGTCGCAAGGTGCGATGCCTAAAGGCCTAATAGGTTTATTCGCAGCTTTGCAGTTTGGACCATGGTTCTATTTAGGAATAGAAGGTGCAGCAATGTCAGCTGAAGAATGTGCCAAACCATCAAGGTCTGTACCACTCGGTCAGCAGGCAGGAATGATTTCACTGCTTGTTGTCGCAGCAATGACATTATTCTACTGTTCATCAATACTCCCTGTAAGCGACCTCGGTGTGTCAGTTTATCCACAGTGGGAAGCTGCAAGAGAATCAGGAGTTACATTCTTGATTGTGTTGATGGGTATTGGAACACTACTAACTTGTCTTGCGAGTGCTAACGGTACAATCTGTGATTCTTCAAGATCGTGGTATGCACTGGCAAAAGATGATTATGTGGCTAAATGGTTTTCAGCGGTTCATCCATATTATAGATCACCATATAGGTCGGTTATATTTACCATGCCGATTGCAATTGCGTTTGCATTCAGTGGTTATCTCGACCAGGTGATTACATTCTCTATCATATCGGGTCTACTCTGTTATGTATTAATACCGTTCTCATTGATACGTTTCAGAAAGCTGTTCCCAGATAGTATTGCAAATGACAAAGTGCGACCGTTCAAAGGACCTTTGCAGCCCTATATTGCATGGTTTTCGATATTCGTTGCATTAGTTATCCTGACAACATTGTACTGGGGTTACTTCTACAACCTGTTGTTTGGCCTCCTGTTCTATACAATAGCGTATTTCTATTTCCATTATAAACATACAGAAAGGCCGATGGATTGGGAGAAAGAAATGGGCTGGCCAAAACCTATTCACCATAATGAAAAGGAGGAATAACCACAATGGCTTCAGAAATACCGTCTGATATTGATAGAGGAAAATATGACCGTGGCCTTAGATTAGACCTGATGTTAATCATCGGTATTGTAGCAGTGTTGATTGGGGTAGAGTTGTTTGTGTTCACCATGATTACAACTACCACACAAGCATGGACTTTGATGCCTCTACCGATGTTTGGTGTATACATCGTTGTAATAGGTTTACTGATAGGTATTGAGACATTGGGATGTGCACAAGTATATCGCAGCGTCAAAGAACACCGTTTCAGACTTCGATACTATGATTAAGGAGGTTTAAAAATGGATGGAGCGACTGCTAAAAGCAACATTATCAAAGCTATTGATGTCCTTTTCATATTCGTACTTGCCTTTATCTGTGTTGTAATGCCAACTGTCCTCAAAGGCGCTGTACTTGTAGGATGGGAAGAAGGGGGAGACCTGGGTTATGCCTTTGACCCAGTAACCTTTATTGGATTTGTAGCGGCTATACTAGGGTTCTTCTTTGTAATACTGTTCCACTCAGTAAAGAACTACAAATATTGAATAAAAAAATAAAAGTTTACAGTTAGCAGACTATATCTCTGCTAACTGCTTTATTTAAATTGTAATAAAACAATAATCAACTGGAATGAAAGTGGTGGATTATATGGTACATGAAGGATACAAACTTAAAGTCAATCGTCCAAAAGATATGTCAAATCTTACTGAGGACGAAAAAGAACATTTGCCACTCATTAAAGCACCGGATGAAGTGGTTGAAGGTGATGAATTTGAAATTACTGTAAATATGGGGCACGAACCGCATCCCATGCAGGACGACCACTACATTGAATGGATCCAGCTATATTTCAATGGTGAACTTGTAGATGAAAAAACCTTTACACCAAGCGATGAAAAAGCTGAAGCCAAATTTAAAGTATATGCAAACGAAGACATAATAGCTGAATATCAATTTGAAAACTGTTATATTCACGGGTATAATGTCTGTGGTGAATGTGAAGGCAAAGTTGTGGCTACCAGTTTAACTGCTCTTGGGTACTGTAATACACATGGATTATGGGAAGAAACTAGAGGTATTGAAATATTATCAGAAGATGTCGGTACCGGTAGAGCCTGTGTTTGGACTCATAGGTATTAATAAAAATTTAACTTGAAGTTCCTCGTTCTTTTTTAGATAAGGAACTTTAATTTTTTAATTTTTAATCATTATTTTTTAATTTAATAGAATAATATTTTTATATTATATAATCCAACCCTTTTATGTAAATGTGTGGGGTGTTAAAAAATAAATCAGCGAAAATGTCTAATTATTCATTATTAAAAAATAATCCAAAACAGGCAGTTTTTTAGGGGGATCTATTTTGGATACAAAATATTTCAAAAGAAGCCAATATTATTACCAAAAATACAGAGATGTACCGCCTGAAAATATCGCATATGAAAGTGCATTGGACGATATTTTTGAAATTCAGAGCGTAGTAGAAAGTTTTGATAAAGATAATAACAGTGTAGTATTTTTGTGGAAATCTGAAGATGGGTGGCCAGTAGAATATGTTTCAAATAATATAGAAAAATTTGGCTATTCTCCCGATGAATTCATAACAGGGAAACTAAAGTACGAAGATATAATACACCCTGATGACCTAAAGGATATCAAAAATAAGCTGGATTATACATTTAACAACAACAATACATTTTCTAAGGAATATAGAATAATAACAAAACTAAGCGAAGTTAAATGGGTAAATGAAACAAGTTATTTCCACAGTGACGAAAATCATAATATTACTTTTTACAAGGGGGTTATAACTGACATAACTGGACAAAAAAACAAAGAGGTAGCTCTTAATAATTCTTTAGAGCTAAGGAACATTCTTCAAAAAGTAATCGATAACAGTCCATTTATAGTATTTTTATGGAAATTTGATAGAAATTGGCCTGCGGTATATGTATCAAATAACGTATCTCAATTAGGTTATGCACCTCAAGACTTTACATCTGGACATGTAAAACATGACAGCATAATACATACTGATGACTTGGAACGTGTTAGGTTTGAATTTTCTAAATTGTGTCGAGTAGGTTTCACCGATTTTACCCAAGAATATAGGATTCTGACAAAGCAGGGAAAAATCAGATGGGTCAACGAAGAGGTGATTGTTCAATATAACGATAAATCTTCGCCTGTGTCCTATCAAAGTATAATGTTTGATATTACAGATAGGAAAAACAAGGAAGTTGCATTACAGCATTCATTAAAAGAAAAAAAGAATTTTGAAAATATTATAAATCAAAGCCCTGTTGTTGTATTTCAGTGGAAAGCAAGTGATAACCTGGATGAATTGTGGCCTGTAGAATATGTATCAGATAATGTATCGCAGTTTGGTTATTCACCCAATGAATTTGTAAAAGGTGAAATTCAATATGGAGATATAATATACTCTGAAGATTTGGACCAAGTTCAATTGAACCTCCATGAACAACGTAAAAAAGGATATTCAGAGTTCTCACAAGAATATAGAATAATCACTAGAAAAGGTTATATCAGATGGGTAGATGAGAGAACAATTATACATCGAAATGATGATGGAGAACCTGAATCCTATCAGGGAATAATTTTAGATAATTCAAAACATAGATACGCTGAAAAAATTATAAATGTTCAACACAAAATAGGGTCACTATTAAATTCAGATTATGACACGGACGAAGCCATTGATAAAGTACTCGACCATATTCTTGAAATTAACACTATAGATTGCGTATGCATACATTTTGTTGACGAATCAGGAGGGCTGGACCTCATAAACCACAAAGGATTATCTTTGTCACTTGTTCATGATATATCGCATATAAATTCTAATTCATTTATCACTAAAATATTAATGACTGGTAACCCTATTTACAAAGATTATTCCGAGATTTTCTTTAACTCTAAATCCATATCTAATTCTAAACAAGGAGAAAGAGCGTTAGCAATTATCCCCGTGAAATTTAAAGGTGAAATTATTGCAGCTTTAAGTGTATCATCCCATACACATGATAATTTACCTCAAGAAGTCAGAATCGCGATTGAAAACATTGCAGATTTGCTGGGAGGTTTCATAGGTCGTATAACTATTGAAATAGAACTTGGTGAACTACCACTTGACTAAACAGGCTGTCCGACAATTAATGTTAAAGAGGGTATATTCTACAAAGGGACCTACCACATAACATAAATTATCAGTTCCAATCGTTTCTCTTATATCAATTGATAGCATCTGTTTCTGGTTTTTGGATCATCGGAGAACTG
>NZ_JAHENT010000030.1 GCF_018609725.1 Methanohalobium sp.
ATCCGATTTTATATTTTTGAAGTAGAGATTGTACATCCTCTGTAAACCATGATTCATGTCTAAACTCGATGACATTGTTTTTGCGTTTGTCAAGGTTTTTGCAGAACTGTTCCAGAAGTTCCATGTTTTTGTGAAGATTTGAGGGGAGTTGCCACAGAATGCATCCAAGTTTATGCTGTAACGGGGCAGCCCTTTCATAAAAAGCTTTGATGTCATCTTCTACATTATGTAGTTTCTTGAAATGAGTTATTACTCGGTATCCTTTGATTGTAAATTTGAAATTAGAAGGAGTTTCAGTGTACCATTTGGAAAATGTCTTTGGTTTTATTGGATTGTAGAATGTACTGTTTACTTCTACGGTATTGAAACGTTCCGCATAATAGGACAGCCATTTCTTTTTATCCAGTTTCTCAGGGTATAATACATTCCTCCAGTGGTCATATTGCCATCCAGAAGTTCCAATGAAATATTTATCTGCCATATTATCACATTTAATAATATTGTAAATACACTCCCAGAATAATTTATTATCAGTGAGTTATTTATTTCTGTTGCATATATTTTCTATAGGACGTTTATAATTATGTTTTTTATACAAAAACCGCCAGAGAGGGATAGCTAATCATGTTAAAAACCCTTATATTTGATATGGATGGAGTGCTGGTAAATTCCATGCCCTATCATGTAGAAGCTATGAAAGTAGCGTTTGATAATATCGGGGTGCAAATTGACAAGCAGAATATTTATGAGCATGAAGGTTCTAGAACTATTGATATTGTACGTGATTTGCTAAAAATGGATAACAAAAACCCTGACTCGTTTAATCTTGATGATATAATACAACAATACGAGCATGAATTTAACAAAATTGTAAAACTGGAACCCTTCGAAGGGCTAAAGGATTTATTGGATGCACTGAAAAACAAATACATCTTATGTGTTGTTTCTGGAGCAGAGGATTCTATTGTAAAGGATATTCTTGAAAAACTGTATCCTGATGTGTTTGATGTAATTATTACAGCAAATGATGTGAAAAACGGGAAACCTGAACCTGAGCCATATTTAAAAGCTGTTGAGAAATCAGGTGTAGAAAAAGATGAATGCATAGTATTTGAGAATGCAATGCTTGGGGTAGAATCTGCAAAAAGAGCAGGGTTATACTGTGTAGTAATTCCAACATACATAGACAGAAATAAACTTGAAAACGCAGATGTAATTGTTGAAAATCATGACTATCTAAAACAATACCTCATAGAGCTGGAATAATTTTAATAAAAAGGAATGGAGTTACAGATTAACTCCATTAGTTTTGTCGTTTTCTGAACAGGTAGGCGATTGTCAATACAGCTATTAACCCAAATACACCAATACCAGGTACTCCACTGGGTGTAACTGTATATGTACCAGTTTGTCCATCAACCTCAACTGAATAGTTACTGGGTTCATTTTCTGTATGTGTAAATTCTACTGTTGTAGAATTGCCTGCATCCAGTGTTATTTGCTCTGAATCTTCCATTGTTCCATTGACCATTAGTTCAATGGTATAGTCTCCTCTCATATTGCCGATATTGGTTGCATTAACTGTTATTGATACCGGATTACCGGCTTCGACTTCAGATGGCGATATGTTCAGGTCCAAGATACTGAACTGGGCACCGGATTCAAGTATTTCGATATTATCTTCACCATCCTGATATCCATCTTTAGATGCAGTTACTTTGTGTACCCCGGGATCATTAGTGGTGTAGGTTATAGTCCCATCTGCTGATGTATTACCTATAGATTCATTGTCATAGGTAACTTCTGCATTTTCTATTGGTTCATTGCCGATTGCTTCTGTTACAGTTATGGTAATTATATCACCTGCAAATATATCATCAGGTGAAATATCAACACTCATCCTGTTCTCCTGCTGACCTATAACTTCTATTTCCTTACTTGCTGAAACAAATCCCTGTTTTTCAGCGGTAACAGTGAATGTACCGGTTTCTTCTGGAGTATATTCAATAGTTCCTTCTCTTGTAGTAGTTCCTATATTTTCGTCATCAAACATTACAACAGCATCCTGTACAGTTGCACCGCGCGATTCAATAGTTATAGTAACGGTTGAACCCCGGGTAATGGTGTCTTTTAAGTCTATTGTTAACATATCACTAGGACCAGTGGTAACTTCCACAAATGGATAATATCTTACAGTACCTGAATAATCTGCAACTTTGAAATTGACGTTGCCCATTATGCTGATAGTATCGTCCTGACCAAGCGTTATTGAATCTTCATTACTCATTGTAATTTTATTAGAACTGACTGAATCAACTTCCATTTTTCCATAGTTGTCTCCATCATCGACTTCGGTATAATCTTCAGAAATCTGGAATATACCCTCTACAAACACAGCGTTGGTTTCGGTACCTCTGAAAATGTTTTCAAAGTTTACAGCAATAATTGGTACATCATCGGCAGAACCTACATCTTTTTCATAAGTATAGACATCACCGCCTGAAACAACTCCACTATCTATTTGATCTCCATCTTTATGTAATTCAACAAATACACTATCTCCTTCAAGGTCAACTTCCACGATGCTAAGTCTGTATCCTTCCTCAAGGACCAGTGATGAACCTGAAAATGTGGATTTTGTTTCATCATCATCAATTAGAACTTTGGAAAGCTGTCCATCAGACATAAGGCTGACATCTTCGTCAGCGAATGTGGTGTTATCTTCTGTGTAACCAGCAAAGTATTTTTCAGCCATGAAACCGATGACTTCATACGACCCGAAATCACCGTATTCAAACTCAACTTCTGCAGGTTGGGTTGTATAAGTAAGGTTTCCGTCTTCTATATTTCTTCCATCACGTGCGACATCAATAGATTCAGTTTTTAGACCTTCATCAATGTCATAATAAAACCCTTCAAAGTTTAATGGTGTCCATTCGAAGTTTTCGTTTTCTGTAACAGTACCCCTGAGTTCATATGTTCCAGGTTCTGATATATTTACAAATGGACCGAACCTGAGTGTGCTGTGATCTGCAACAATAAAGTTGAGTCTGCCCATTATGTTGATGTCATCGCCTTGACTAAGTGTTATTGAGTCGTCATTACTCATTGAAATTTCAGTAGAACTGACTGAATCAACTTCCATTTTTCCATAGTTGTCTCCATCATCGACTTCGGTATAATCTTCAGAAATCTGGAATATGCCCTCTACAAACACAGCGTTGGTTTCGGTACCTCTGAAAATGTTTTCAAAGTTTACAGCAATAATAGGCACATCATCGGCAGAACCTACATCTTTTTCATAGGTATAGACATCATCTGCTGATACAATACCGCTGTCAACTTGGTCACCATCCTTTCTCAGTTCTATAAATACACTATCTCCACTTAGGTCAATTTCTATTATGTTTAGTGAATACCCTTCTTCAAGTTCAAGTTCAGAACCTGCAAAAAACGATTCTCTATCATCAGTATCAGTTAGAACCTTTGCAAGCTGACCATCAGACATCAAACTTACATCATCATCAATAAACGTGGTATTATCGGTGTAACCGGCAAAATATCTCTCAGCCATGAAACCGATGACCTCATACGAACCAAATTCGTTGTATTCAAATTCTGTTTCAATCGGTCTGGTTGTATACTCAAGGTCACCATCGTCTACATTTCTATTACTGTCACTATCAAGGTTTATTGTAAGGGTTTCAGAACTTTCATTTGTGTCAAGGTCATAATAGAACCCAGAATAACTCATGGCATTCCATGTATAATTTAGACTTACATTCTCATTTGCGTCCCAGATTCTATTTCCTGTTGAATTATCTGCGGCTGTGGATATACCTGCAGTGGCAATTAAACCGAAGATGAATAATACTGTAGCTATTAGTTTAATATGTAATTTCATACCATCACACTCCCATATTTAAAGGGGATTAATTAAAGAAAATAATATTTTTAAATATCCATGTCTGTAATTTGCTTACTCCCCAATAATATTATCTTCAGCATGGATAATAAAATTTTCCATGATTGTTCTATGTAAAAAGAAAAAAGTAAATATAGATTTTATAATCCAATCTACAATCTAAATTGCTTTTAAAGCCCTACTTCTTCTTTGAATTTTTCAATACCCATATTGTCGATAACCTGACCAAGACGTTTCTTGCTGGTCTGGGATTTGTAGAATTCAATAATCCTTTCAACGTATTGGATTACTTCTTCTTCAGAAAGTTCTGTGGCAACGGTATTTGCGATTCTGGGTTTAAGACCTGCACTGCCGCCAAGCATCAGAGTGTAACCTTTTGAAGTACCCATAATACCGATATCTTTTACAGCAGGTTCAGAACATGAGTTCATACATCCTGCAACACCCATTTTCATCTTTCCGGGTAGTTCCATACCGTGATATTTCTCATCAAGTTTTAATCCGAGAGCTACAGAATCCTGTTGTCCGCGTTTGCAGAATGTTGTACCAGGGCAGAATTTAACACTTCTTACACAAACACCAATTGCAGCACCGGGTTGCATTTCAAGTTCAGACCAAGCATCATCGAGGTCTTCCTCTTTTAAACCTACAATAGCAATTCTCTGGGATGAGGTTATTTTAAGAGCTTGTGCATCGTATTTTTCTGCTACGTCTGCCATTTTTTTGAGCATATCTGCAGAGACAATCCCACCTGGTATATGTGGTGCTATAGCATAGGTTTCTTTATCTCTTTGCAGAATTGCTCCTTTTTCGAGTAAATCTTTCTCTGCCATTATTAATCAACTCCCTTTCTTTATTATGTTATTACAATATTTATTTATTGTCTTAAGCCATATCTATTATTACCCTGCAACCTCTACTTAAAAGAGTAGGAATTTCTATGTCTTTAATATACCTGTTTTATTATAAAATGTAAATATGGTTGCATATAAAAAATTAAATGCAAGTATGGCTCATAATATTTTTGATTAATAAGGTTGTGAGATGAATATTAATAACAAAAATGTGATAATCAATGAAAATCACGATAGATGAAAATAAATGTACTGGATGCGGATCCTGCAGAAAAGCCTGTCCCAAAGGACCCAAAATATTTTTGTTAAAAGACCGCAACGGAAAAAAAGTTGCAGAAGTTGGAGACCCAAGTTATTGTCTCGGATGCAGGATGTGTGTAAGTGTATGTAAACCCGGTGCAATAACACTTAAAAATTAAAGACAGTATACTAAAAGCCCATAAAAACGATAAAATGGTATTACAGCTAAAAATTGTACTTGTTGAACCTCTTTATCAGGGTAATGTAGGTTCAATAGCAAGGGTGATGAAGAATTTTGGTTTTTGTGAACTTGTACTTGTAAATCCGTGCAAATTAAAAGGTGAAGCACGTGCAATGTCTTCACATGCAAGAGATATTCTTGAAAATGCAAAAATAACCAATACTTTTAAAGAGGCAGTCAAAGATGCCAGTCTGGTGGTTGGAACTACGGGTATGACATCTTCAAAGGATGATGAGCATATACGTAATCCTTCTTATACACCAAATGAATTAAAAAACAGATTGGAAGGCATGGACGGAACAGTGGCTATTCTTTTCGGTCGTGAAGATAAAGGTTTTGCAAACGATGAACTTAAATTGTGTGATATGGTAGTTCATATACCAGCAAATGAAGAATATCCAATAATGAACATTTCTCATTCAGCAGCTGTAATTTTCTATGAATTGAGCAATATCCAGAGCGGAGAAAAACCGTTTGCTGACCCATTTGACCTTAAACTTTTACATAATCACCTGAATGAATTACTGGAGCAGTTGGAATACCCATCTCATAAAAAAGATAAAACGCTTCTTATGTTTAGAAGGGTTTTTGGACGTGCCCAGTTAACAAATAGAGAAGTCCAAACCCTTCGAGGAGTTTTAAGAATTATTCAGCGCCGGATAAAAAATTGAGAATACCTAATACCTTGATATATATTCAAATCATTTTATAACAATAATCTTGTGGATTAATATGGCAGAAGAAGGATGGAAAGAACGGTTCGGCACTTTTTTTAGACGTTATTACTGGGATGAGATACTTCATCTTGCAAATGAATATCCTGAACAACGCAGTTTAACGGTGAATTATTATGATATTGAAAATTTTGATCAGGAACTTGCAGATGAATTAATTGTAAATCCCGATGAGATAATACCTGCTGCAGAGGAGGTTTTAAGAGAAGGAGAAGAGCTGGTACTTCCGGTTGATAAGTCTCTTGAGGAAGTGCATTTACGGATAATCAATAATCCGAATAAAATTACGATAAGGAACCTTAGAAGCAAACATCTCATGCAATCTGTAGCAGTAGAAGGGATGATACGTAAAGCTACAGAAGTACGCCCTAAAATAACAAATGCAGCTTTTTACTGTATGCGATGCGAGCATATTACCTATATACCCCAGACAAGCCAGAAATTTACAGAACCCCATGAATGTGAAAATGAAACCTGTGGCAGAAAGGGACCATTCAAAACGCTTGTTGATAAATCCACTTTTGTAGACGCCCAGAAACTTCAGATACAGGAGTCTCCTGAAAATTTAAGAGGAGGAGAACAGCCCCAGAGCCTTGATATCGATGTTGATGATGACCTTGCTGGAATCGTTACCCCGGGTGATAGAGTAATTATCAACGGAATCCTTCGTTCTCATCAACGTACTCTGCGTGATGGTAAATCACCTTTTTATGACCTTGTGTTGCATGCCAATTCAATAGAATATGTGAATAAAGAATTCGAGGAGCTTGAAATAACTCCCGAAGATGAAGAGGAAATCCTTGAGTTGAGCAAAGACCCCCAGATTTATGAAAAAGTAGCAAAATCTATTTCTCCATCGATTTATGGATATGAAAACATTAAGGAAGCACTTGCTCTTCAATTGTTTTCAGGAGTTACCAAAGCATTACCTGATAGTTCAAGGGTAAGGGGCGATATCCATATTCTTATAGTCGGAGACCCAGGTATTGCAAAAAGTCAGATGTTGCGTTATATGGAAAAACTTGCTCCAAGAGGAGTGTTTACGTCAGGTAAAAGTGCGTCCTCCAGTGGCCTGACAGCATCAGCGGTAAGGGATGAACTGGGTGATGGAAGGTGGACACTGGAAGCCGGTGCACTTGTCATGGCAGATATGGGTGTAGCTGCTGTTGATGAACTTGACAAAATGAGTTCAGAGGATAAAAGTTCACTTCATGAAGCTATGGAACAGCAATGTTATGATGACCAGACAGAAATTCTAACTGAAAACGGATGGAAACTTTTTAAAAATGTAATTGAAGGAGAAAGAGTTGCCTCACTTACACCAGATGAAAAACTAGAATATGTAGTTCCTGAGATGTATGTAGCTTCTGATTATGAGGGGGATATATATTATATTAAATCACGTCAGGTAGACCTTGCTGTTACACCAAACCACAACATGTATGTTGATATCAACAAACGTGCTAATGAATGGACAGGGTTCGACCTTCACCGGATGGATTCATTACCTCTACATAAAAGGATGCGTTTTAAGAAAAATGCATACTGGGATGGTGAACGCATCAAAACATTTGAAATACCATCTATAGTCAAGTATGTCAACCAGAATTGTTCAGGGATAGAAACCGAATCAATTACTGTTAAAATGAATGATTGGCTTGAATTTCTTGGTTATTATCTTTCTGAAGGTTCAGTAAAATACATGAACGGAATTCCCTATTCTGTGCAGATAACACAGAAAACATCTGGAAAAATCCAAAAAATCCAGAATAGCATGGATAAGCTTGGGTTTAAATGGAGTTATGATGGGCATTCATTTAGTATACATTCAAAACAACTTGCAAAATATCTTTCCATGTTTGGAAAATGCCATGAAAAATTTGTTCCTGAATATGTGAAAAAACTTTGTCCTGAGCAAATAAAAATATTTGTTGATGCAATGGTTCTTGGTGACGGATATATCAGATGTGAAACCGGTAAAACGGCTTATGTTACCAGTTCAAATCAGTTAGCTGATGATATGCAGGAACTTGCACTTAAAATGGGTTATTCCGCAAATAATTATGTCGTTGTAAATAAAGGAGAAATAATCCAGGTTCCTGAAGGCCGGTCAAGTGTTACATCTAATGATATATATGAGGTATCTTTTATCCGTGAGGGAGGGAATCATCCAAGCATCAATACAAATGGGAACTACCATATTGAGAAGAAACCCTATAAAGGAAAAATTTACTGCGTGGAAGTACCTAACCATGTTCTTTATGTAAGAAGGAATGGCAAACCGGTATGGTGTGGTAATACGGTATCAGTTGCGAAGGCGGGTATAATAGCTACATTAAAATCCAGATGTGCCCTGCTTGGTGCAGCAAATCCAAAATATGGACGTTTTGATAGATACGAGGGTATTGCTACCCAGATAAACATGCCTCCTGCACTGATTTCTCGTTTCGATTTAATTTTTGTACTTCTTGATGTACCGGATGATGATAAGGATAGAAGAATTGCCAATCATATTCTCAAGGCACATTATGCTGGAGAAATGATGGAACAGAGGTCGAATAATCCGGTATCAGAAGTCAGTCAACAGCAGATTGATTCCCAGATGGATGTAATTAGTCCTCCGATTGATGTGGAAAAATTAAGAAAATACGTGGCTTATGCCAGAAGAAATGTATATCCTATACTTGAGGATGATGCACGCAATCATCTGATAGAGTTTTACATGAACCTGCGTAAAATGGGTGAAGATAAGGATGCTCCGGTACCGGTTACTGCAAGACAGCTGGAGGCACTGGTAAGACTTACCGAATCAAGCGCCCGTGTGCGTCTTAGCAGTGTAGCCACTCTGGAAGATGCAAAGCGCACAACAAACCTTGTGTATACATGCCTCAAACAGGTGGGAGTAGACCCTGATACCGGTGCGTTTGATGTGGATGTTATTGAGACAGGAACGTCCAAGAGTCAGAGAGATAAGATAAAAGTAATAAGAGAAATTATACAATCACTTGCTGATGAGCATTCTGATAAAAAGGGTGCTCCTGTTGAAGAAGTCTATTCCAGAGCAGAGGAAGAGCAAATAGATCGAGAACATGCCGAAGAACTGGTTACCAGAATGAGACGACAGGGAGACCTGTTGTCGCCGGATAAAGACCATATTAGATTGGTTTGATATAAGTGATGATATGTACCTTAAAATACATCAGTCCAGTAGATATTATGTAGTCGCAGTATGTGATGAAGATATTCTGGGCAAAACATTAAAAGAGGGAAACCTCACAGTAGAAATATCTGAACAGTTTTACAAGGGTAAAACAGCATCTGAAAGTGAAGTTATTGAAGCGCTTTCAATAGCTACAACAGCAAACATTTTCGGAGAGGAATCGGTAGCCTGTGCCATCAAATGCAGTGCAGTTGATCCTGAGAATGTAATCCGAATAAATAATGTTCCACATGCACAGATATTTAGAGTATAACAATTGTTAAATATTATATAAACTTCTTATGAAGAGTGGGGATAGGAGTATAACTATGGATTCAGAGACAAGTACAACAGGTAATGATAATACCAGTGTAACCATAATGGATAGAAGTGAACTGGTTTCAGGAGTTATAGAAAAGCATCAAAATTTCCTGAACAAATACAAACAGGAATTTGAACAAATCAATGAAAGAATCGAATCCATCAATGAACAGATGGAATCATCAAAGAAAAACAAGGAATATGTTGTTGGGCGCAGAGACGTTTTAAGGGAAAAACGTCAGCAAATACTATATCAGGCACAAAAAACACTCAATGAATTGCAGTCATCTATAAAGGATTCTGAACATAAAGAAATATTGGGTTCGGTTGATGAAAAGATATCCAAACTTAAAACATCTATATCTTCTGATGAAGAAAAACAAATTGTGGATGAGATAATATATAGTATATCTGAAATATCATTAAATGGTGAGACTGCAAACAGAAAATTATTGGATATAAAATCAAAGATTGAATCTGTAATAGAGACCAGTAATGAAATTGAATCAATCAAGGGTTCAGATAAACAATACGAAAAAGAATACGATAAATTGAAAAAAGAATTAAATGAACTGAACCCCCGATATAAATGGCTGGAGAAGCGTATTAGTAGTCATGAAGAAAGTATTGAATACTGGAAAAATGTTGAACAATAAAGGGGGTAGTTAGATGGAGGCTACAGAAAATTCAGACATCTCAAATATGTCTGAACGTGAATTAAAGGATAAAATAAACCAGTTGAGGACACAGATAAGCCAAAAAGAGAAAAATCTCAATACTATTTTTAAAGACCTAAAATTATATCGAAATAACATTGATGAATTAAAAGAAAAAAGGAATGAATTAAATGCAAAGGTAAAAGACCTTGTTTCTCAGGCACAGGACTTTAAGTCCAAACGGGATGAAAATAATAAAAAAATCACTGAATTAAAGTCCAGACGGGATGAGATTCAGAAACAGAACAAAAGCAAAGCTAATGAAATAGCCCAGCTTAAAAAGAAGCGAAACGAATTAAATGACATCTCAAAGGGGACTGAAGAATCACTCTCAAAAGCTTATTCACAAGAACTTAACAAATTCCTGAATGAGGATATACCTCTCAACCATGAGATTGACCTTTTTGAAAGACTGGAAAACCTTAAAAGAAGACTGGAAGCTGCGCAGGAAGCAAATAATATCCACCAGAAAATACAGGAAATCTATAACACTAGTTTCGATGATAATATAAATGAGTTGAACGACCAGATTCAACAACTTGCGGATGAATCCCAGCAGTATCACCTTCAAATGGTGGAATATTTCAATAAAGCAGATGAGGTTCGTGCAGAAGCGGATTCATATCATGAAGATATAAAGAATAAGTATTCGTTAATGTCTCCGCTAAAAAGTAAAATAGACCCAATAAAAACCGAAATATCACAGCTTCGTGAAGAACTCGATAGGTATCTAAAACAGTTGGATGATATTCAACTTCAAAAAGATGAAAAAAGCCAAGATGAAAAACATACAGAAGCCAAAGAAAAACTTGATAAAAGTGGTCGCTTAAGCCTTGAGGATTTAAAGATACTTATGGAACGTGGAGACCTCTGATAAATCTTAAGTTGTGTTTTTGTATAATATGTAAACTACAATAACACCAATGGAAATCGTTCCAATAACTGTAATTGCTGTCTGTAAGTAACCATCTTCTATTTTTGGATTATTAGTAGAATTTGTATCGTTACTGCTGTTTGGAGTTTTTCCTGAGTTGTTCAACTTGGGGGTTTCTAACTGGGGGTCAAGATACTGGTAAACCGATTTGAATGTGACAAGTTCACTTTCAGGATTGGTGTATATTTTATCCACTGTAGCGTTTAATATAACTGTAGAGTCTCTTTTATACGTAAAATGTTCGCCTTCATGAACAACATCATTTTTAACACTTCTACCATTCAACGACAGCTCGAGCCATAATCTTTCATCTTCCTGATTCACTCCTTTTATTTGGAGTTTATATCCCTGAAAGAATGAATGGCTTTCTTCGGATTTGATAAAAATCTTTGTGCCATTAATCAGAACAACAGGGACATTATCATCTTCTTCTGATTGGGATGAAACAACTGCTACACTGGAATGTAGAATCATGAGCATTATTAGCAGGGATACAAATGTTTTCAGTTTCGTATTCTGTCTCATATAAACCTTAACTTGTTCTTGTATATATACATCTGCCTGCTATTATTTCTTCTTTTTTACCATCATCTTTTTTGACAATAAGAGCACCATTTTTTGTAACTCCTATTGCTTTTCCTTCTACCATTTTGGATGGTGTCATTATTGAGACCTCTTTGCCGATAGAATCAGACAGAGATATCCATTCATCAACAATATCGGTAAATGGCTTTGATTTAAATTTTATGTATTCCTGTTCAAATTCATATAAAAGATTTTGTACAAATGATACACGTTCTACTGGTTTACCAAGTTCAGATTTTAAAGAGGTCGACCCTTCTTTTAGTTCACTGGGAAACATACCTGTATCAACATTTGCATTTATTCCTATACCCAGTACTATATAATTGATTTTTTCAATTTCAGCGTTTATTTCGGTAAGAATTCCGCAAACTTTTCTGTTGTTTATAAGAATATCATTCGGCCATTTAATATAGGCGTCAATACCAAGATTTCTGATAGCATTTGCAACAGAAATACCTGCAACAAGTGTTAGATGATAGGCATGAGATGCTGGAATCGTCGGTGTTAAAATAACCGAGATATAAATTCCTCCACGAGGTGATGTCCAATCTCTTCCCATTCGACCTCGTCCACTTTTTTGGGTTTCTGAGATTATGACAGTTCCTTCATCTTCATCAGGTGCTAATCTTTTGGCTTCTTCGTTGGTTGATCCCAGTTCATCAAAATGATATATTTTATTTCCTATAATACTGGTTTTGAGCCCAGAAAGGATTTCTTCAGAATAGAGCATATCAGGTGAAGAATTTAATATATAACCGGTTTTAGTGGAAGATGTAATATTGTATCCGTCATCTTTTAAAGATTTTATATACTTCCAGACCATAGTTCTGCTTATTCCCAACTGTTCACCCAATTCTTCACCTGAAACAGGTCTCTGGTCAGAATATTTCAGGATGTTTAAAATATCTTCTTTTCTGTAGCTCAATTATATCCCACCACAATCAAACTCTATTCATTTACAATATAATTGAGCGACATATTATATATTTCTGGTTGAACAACAAAATTATTGGTTTTGTTTTTTGTATCCATCAAGGTAGGCATTAACCGCACTGGTGACAGCAGCAACCTTCTGGTTTTGATTATCCAGAGCTGATGCAAGGGTCATGTTACGGTTTGCTTCTTTGTCAACGATTTTTTCGACATCTTCAAGGATATTATGTGTGTCTATAAAATGGGTGGTAAGCTCTCCTCTGCGGAATGCATCATTTTCAAGTATTGCTTTATGGAAGGGTATATTTGTTGTAACACCAACAACGACATATTCAAACAATGCACGTTTCATCCTGTTGATGGCTTCGTCACGGTTTTTACCCCAGACACAAAGCTTTGAAATCATTGAATCATAATACGGTGATATAGTGTATCCCATGTGTACACCGCTGTCTACCCGTACACCAGGACCACCTGATGATCGGTATCTTCGTATTTTTCCAGGAGAAGGTGCAAAATCGTTTAACGGATCTTCAGCATTTATTCGGCATTCAATTGCTGACCCCCTGATATCCATGTCTTCCTGTTTGTAGGGTAATTTTTCACCGCATGCAATGTATAATTGTTTTTTTACAATATCTATACCGTTAATCATCTCAGTGATGGCATGCTCTACCTGAAGGCGTGTATTGACTTCAAGGAAGTAAAATTCACCTTTTGAATAGAGGAATTCAACTGTACCGGCGTTCTCATAACCTATTGCCTTAGCAGCTCTCACAGCAGCTTCTCCCATTTCTTTTCGCAGTTCGGGAGTCATTATGGGTGATGGAGCTTCCTCTATCAGTTTTTGATGGCGTCTCTGGATAGAACATTCTCTGTCTGAAAGGTATATAGTGTTACCGTATTTATCCGCAAGAATCTGGATTTCAATGTGTCGCGGTTCTTCAACATATTTTTCAATAAATACAGTAGAGTCGCCAAAAGCCGAAGATGCTACTGACTGGATGGAATTGAGAGATTTTTCAAATTCTTCCCGTGAATGGACAACTTTCATCCCAATTCCACCGCCGCCTGCAGAGGCTTTTATTATAACAGGAAAACCTATCGATTCTGCAATATCTATGGCGGTGTTTACATCCTCTATTGGTTCTTCAGTACCCGGAACAACCGGAACATCGGCATCTATCATTATATTCCGGGCTGATATTTTGCTACCCATTTTTTCGATTACGTCACTGGACGGACCGATAAATGTGATGCCCCGTTTTTCACACTCTCTTGCAAATTCTGGGTTTTCTGATAAAAAACCATATCCCGGATGTATACCATCTGCACCGCTTTCTTCTGCAACATCCAGTATTTTATTGATATCAAGATAGCTTTTGCTCGAAGGTGCCGGACCGATGGGATAGGACTCATCAGCGTATTTAGCAAAAAGGGCGTTCTTATCTGCTTCAGAATAAACCGCAACAGTAGGAATATCAAGTTCACGACATGCACGCATGATCCTTATGGCGATTTCTCCTCTATTTGCAACAAGTATTTTCTTGAACATATATTTACCTGCCATTTATCTTGTTTATGATCATACGATTGAAGCCAGTAAATCTCCTGAAGATATTGCATCTCCTTCGGAGACATATATTTCCTTAACAACTCCACCATGTGAAGCGGTTATAGTGCTTTCCATTTTCATGGCTTCAATTACACAAACCGGGTCGCCTTCGTTAACAGTATCTCCTACGTTCATGTGTATTGAAAGTACAGTACCCTGCATGGAACTGGTAACAGCACCTTCAACATTTTCCGGGTCAGGAGTTTGTGATGTGCCCTCTTCTGAAACTGAAACAACAGAGCCACCTACAGGTTCTACTTTGACATCATATACTTCCTGGTCAATGGTTACTTTGAATTCGGTAGGTATACCTGTATCAGGGGATGAAGATTTTTGAGGCGGTTTTTCGGTATCTACCGGTGCGAGTTGTTCTTCTTCAGCTTCTCCTCTGAGGAATTTGGGTGCTATAGATGGGTACAGTATATAAGTAAGAACATCCTCTTCGTTTCTTACCAGGCCGTGGTCTTCTGCTTCTTTTTTCTTCTCTTCATATTCAGGTTCCAGTAAATCAGCAGGACGACCGCTAAATGGTTCTTCATTTTCTATAATCTTGGCAATCATCTCACTGCTAATTGGCTGTGGAGGCTGACCATATAGCCCGCGAACATAATCTTTAACCTCTTTTGGTACCATTTTGTAACGTTCACCCATTACTACATTCAATACAGCCTGTGTGCCAACAATCTGGCTTGTAGGAGTTACAAGTGGTGGATAACCCAGCTCGGCACGCACTTTTGGTATTTCAGCCAGAACATCTTTGTATTTTCCAAGTGCGTTCTGTTCTTTCAACTGGGATACAAGGTTGGAAAGCATACCACCCGGTACCTGATAAATCAGTACATTAGTGTCTACCTGTTCTGAAATAGGGTCCATTATGCTTCTGTATTCCTCTTTAACCTGTTTGAAATATTCAGCAATTTCTGTAAAGGCTCCCAGATCAAGTCCTGTATCATAGGGTGTGCCCTGAAGTGCAGCTACCATAGATTCTGTAGGGGGTTGAGAGCTTCCTCCTGAAAATGGAGATAATGCAGTATCAAGTACATCTACACCTGCTTCACAAGCTGCCATATAGGTCATTGGAGCCATGCCTGAAGTGCAATGACAGTGGAGTGAAATGGGTAAGGATACCTCTTTCTTGATGGATTTTATAAGTTCTTCTGCAGCATGGGGTGACAGCAGACCTGCCATGTCTTTGATACACAATGAATCACATTCTCTTTGCTCGAGTTCTTTTGCCAGTTCTACATACTTTTCAGTTGTATGCACTGGACTTATGGTATAGCAAATTGTACCCTGCACATGAGCTCCGAGTTTGTTGGCTGTATTTATGGCGGTTTCCATGTTCCGGACATCATTTACTGCATCAAAGATTCTGAAAATATCTATTCCGTTTTCAAAGGCTTTTGTAACAAATTTTTCAACAACATCGTCTGGGTAATGTCGATACCCAACAAGGTTTTGTCCTCTAAGAAGCATCTGAGCCTGTGTATTATGCATATGTTTTTTGAGTTCTCTCAACCTTTCCCAAGGATCTTCATTGAGATACCTGATACAGCTGTCAAAAGTAGCGCCACCCCACATTTCAAGGGAGTGGTAGCCTACTTCATCCAGCTTATCTACAATCGGTAGCATATTACGTGTTCTCATACGCGTTGCAAGCAGTGATTGATGGGCGTCTCTTAGTATAGTGTCTGTTAATTTAACTCTCATTGGGCACCTCTGGAAATTTTATATGGTGGATTATTCGATTAGTATAATTAAAAATCCTGATAAATCAAATTATACCCAGATATGCATCTTCTTTTATGTATTTTCTGGTTAAAAATAAGAGTTTATGTGTTTATATCTGGATAGTTAAATAGGTAAAATAGGTATTTGCCTCAGCACTCATAGGGCTCATCATTATTCAGATCTATTTCTCATCACAGGCAAATTATTAACACTATTTTCAATTTCACTTTTAACTTTTTCCCTGATAGTTAGACCCTATTTTTAATCTCCTGAACAACCTTTTTGGCTTCAGTGTCAGGTGAATCGGACTGGTATATACTCCGTCCTGTAATCACCCAGTCAGCTCCTTTATTGATAACATCTGAAGCACTTCCTCCCTGTGCGCCTACACCGGGTGAAATTATGGCAAGCTTGTTTCCTATAATTTTTCGTACATTTTCAACACTATTAGTCCGGGTTGCAGGTGCAACAACCCCCGAGACACCGGCTTCTACTGCCATTTTTGCGATTTTTTCCGAAACCTGCTGGAAGAATTCAGTAGACCCGGGATGGCTCATATCAACCACGACAAACACCTGTCGGTTATATTTTTTTGCTGTCGCGACGCATGCATCAAGACTGTCACGACCGGTAAATCCGTGGACTATGACAGCATCGGCTCCTGAGTTAAAAACCTGTTCACAGATAAGGCGGTTGGTATTGGGAATATCTGCAACTTTGAAATCTGCTATGACCGGTAAACTTGATGAAATATCTTCTATAATTCCAATTCCAGTTTTAAGGACAAGAGGGTAACCGATTTTAACAGCGTCCACATATTCATAGACTTTTTCGGCAACATCAAGTGCTTTATTCCTATCGGTGACATCCAGTGCAAGTATGAGTTGGTTGTTTTTTTCCATAAAAGCACCTTTTATTTTTTGTTCTCCATCCTGCTCCTTGCGGCTGCAACAATGATGGGCAGTGTTATTGTAGCATCGGCATGTACTGTCAATGATTGTGCGTACTCACCGACTTTGCCCCATGATCGGGCTTCATCAAGGGAAGCTCCGCTTAATCCGCCTGTTTCGGGAGTGTCCATTGTAAGTTGAACAGCATAATCAAGTTCTTTCGGTGTTACAAGCATTGATTGAAAAATGTAATTTTTGGGAACACCACCGCCTATCAACATAGCACCGGATTTTTCGGCGTCATAACAGATGTCTATCAACTCCTTCATATCGGCAAACGCGTCTACGTTTAGTTTGTTGGTCTGTTTGTAAAGCCATGCCTGCAAACCTATCATGGAATCCTGGATTGCTGGACAGTATATCGGTACATTCATATCGGCTGCAACTTTTAATATTGAATCATCATCTTCAAGATGGTTGCCTATATGTGTAAGGAATCCTCTGATGGATACAGGTTCCTCACCCATATCTTCCAGTATTGACTGCATTTTTTCCTCAAATTCTGTAAAATGGTTTTCTGGAAGATATACATCATATATACGGTTTATTTCCTCGTTTTTTAGTTCCGTATCGTTTGAATGGGCTGAACCTTTGTAATGATGAAGCCCCATAGCTTCAACAAGGTCATGTACCATATTGGCACCAGTAGTTACCAGTACATCGATGTAACCGTCACGTATCAGGTCAACTACGATTTTGCGCATTCCTGCAGGTACCATTGCACCTGCCAGACCAAAAAATTTGGTGGTGTCTTCTGTAAGCATTTCACAGTATATATCTACTGCTTCTGAAAGTCTGCCTGCTCCAAATGCACATCCACTGATACCTTTTATAAGTTCGTCCACGCTCATATCTGAGGTAATCTCAGCCTGTCTGATTTCTCTGTCAAGCTTTTTACACGTTGTATTTGCGTCGTTTTTGGAATGCATTACCTGTCCTCATCTCAATCTCAATTTGATACCACAAATCAATTCACATCTAATTCTTTAACTTTTCTTTTAAGCTCATCCACGATTTCAGGGTTTTGGAGAGTAGAAGTGTCGCCTTCATCTTTATTATTTGTAATGGCTTTCAAAATTCTTCTCATTATTTTACCGCTTCTTGTTTTCGGAAGGTCGTCCGTAAATACAATTCCTTTTGGTTTTGCAATAGGTCCTATGTCTTTAACAATTTTATCCCTTAATTCCTGCTTGAGTTTCTCATCTTCTTTTGACCCCGAACTCAATATGACATAACCAAAAACTGCTTCTCCTTTTATTTCATCTTTTATACCTTCAACGGCAGCTTCAACAACATCAGGATGTGATTCTAATGCACTTTCCAATTCCATAGTACCAAGACGATGTCCAGCGACATTGATAACATCATCTACACGACCCAGAATCCAGAAATATTTGTCATTATCCAACCGAGCAGCATCTTCGGTCATATATTTATCAGGACCCCATTTGCTCCAGTAGGTGTTGATAAACCGCTCTTCATCCCCATAAACCGTGCGAATCATACTGGGCCAAGGTCTTTCTATTGCAAGATATCCACCATGACCCGGTTCAATTTTATTGCCTTCATCGTCAAGAACTGAAGCCTTTATACCCGGGAACGGATAAGTAGGACTACCTGGTTTCATGGGTGTTATTCCGGGAAGTGGTGTTATCAAAATCATGCCTGTTTCAGTTTGCCACCATGTATCAACGATTGGACATTTTTCATATCCAATGTTTTTGTAGTACCACCACCATGGGTCAGGGTTAATTGGTTCACCAACGGTACCGAGCAGTCTTAATGATGAAAGGTCATGTTTCTCAGGCCATTCAGATCCCCATTTCATAAAGGCTCGGACTGCGGTTGGAGCTGTGTAAAATATTGTAATTTTGTGTTTTTCAATCATTTCCCAGAATCGGTCTTTATCCGGATAATCCGGTGCACCTTCATACATGAATATGGTAGAGCCATTTGAAAGAGGACCATAAACAATATACGAGTGACCGGTAATCCATCCGACATCTGCTGAACACCAGTATATGTCATCCTCTTTTAAATCAAAAACCCAGTTTGCTGTAACATGAGTACCAACCATATACCCACCGGTTGTATGGACAATACCTTTCGGACTACCGGTAGTACCGCTTGTGTACATTAAAAACAGCATATCTTCAGAATCCATTTTTTCGGGTTCACAGGTAGAATCTGCAGATTCAATTATTTCATGCCACCAAACATCTCTTTCGGGTTTTATCTCTATTTCATTATCAAGATGATTGACAACAATGACTTTTTCCACAGTTTCTGTTTTACTAATTCCTTCATCGGTTTTGTTCTTGTGTTCCAGAATTTTTCCACGTCTATAATAACCATCTGTTGTGATAACGTATTTGCTTTCTGCATTGTTAATTCGGTCTGCAAGAGCATCAGCCGAAAAACCGGCAAAAACTACACTATGAGGAGCACCGATTCTGGCACATGCAAGCATGGCTATAACAGCTTCAGGTATCATGGGCATATATATGGTAACAATATCTCCTTTTTCAACACCCTGATTTTTCAGTGCATTTGCAAATCTTGAAGTGGCTTCTAAGAGTTCATTATATGTATATTTGCGGATGTCTCCTTTTTCACCTTCCCAAAGGATAGCGGTTTTGTCTCCAAGTTTGTTTATATGCCGGTCAATGCAATTATATGATGCATTGAGTTTTCCACCAACAAACCATTTTGCATGAGGAGGTTTCCATTCAAGGACACTGTTCCATTTTTCGAACCAATCGATATGCTCTGCAAGTTCTTCCCAGAATTTTTCTGGGTTATCTTCAGCTCTTTTATAAACCTCAGGGTCATTTATATTGGCTTGTTTTACAAAATCTTCAGAGGGGTTTATTAGTTCATGTTCTTCAAGTTTTGATTCAATCGTTTCTTCCATTATCCACGCACCCATTGTTAATATAAAATAATTATATTTTGATGCACCAATATATTAACTGAATTTGTAAATATTTAGTGGTATATCTGTAATAACTAATTTAAATAAACAACTGATACAAATCACCGATAGATATATCATGTTTTTATCAGGTAGTATCCAGTAACATGAGTATAGACATCACTCCACTTATATGTCATCCGGCATTAACAGTATCCAATACCGAAAAGGCGCTTGTGGTCGCTGATATACATCTTGGTATTGAATGGGACCTTTATAAAAGTGGAATAACAATACCAAGTCAGACAGAAAAACGTCTTGAGAGGCTAAAAGGATATGTGGAACAGACAAGTCCGGATAGGATTATCCTTCTTGGAGATGTAAAACACAATGTACCTCGAACTTCATGGCAAGAGAAAAATGAAGTTCCCTATTTCCTTGATGCTTTAACAGAACACACATCTGTGGATATAATTCCGGGTAACCACGATTCAGGTATAGAATCATTGTTGCATAAAAATGATAATATAAAAGTTCATTCTTCAAAGGGTGCAGTAATAGATGGAGTTGGATATTTTCATGGTCATACTTGGCCTACTTTTGAATTATTACAAACTGAATATGTAGTTACTGCACACAACCACCCAACAGTAAGATTTACAGATTCGCTCGGTCATCCAACAATAGAACCATCATGGATAAGGTCAGAGTTCAATTTTGATGAGCTATCCCGTTATCAAAGCCTTGATTATCAATCCTGGAACAATCCCATTGTATTTGTAATGCCTGCATTCAATGAGCTATGTGGTGGTATAGCTTTTAATGAGTCATTACATGAGGATCTATTAGGTCCAGTATTTTCCACAAAAGCATTTGAACTTGATGAATCAGAAGTTTATCTGCTTGATGGTATGTATCTTGGGGTTTTGAAAAATATACGCAAATCAAGCATGACAAGAAAAAGAACACCGCGAAAAGTTAAAACCAAGAAGAGATAAAAATCAATACCAATCATGAATTTTGATAATATATTTGATTCATTCCATCCAAAAATTCAGCAGGCACTCAAAGAACAGTGTTTTGTCTCGCCTACTGAACCACAGGAAAAAGCGTTTCCTGTTATCCTTAAAGATAGTAATATATTACTGATAGCTCCAACCGGCTCTGGAAAAACTGAAGCTTCTGTGTTACCGGTATTTAATAAAATACTTGAAAAGAGTGATGATGAGAGAAAAGGAGTATCTGCACTCTATATAACACCTTTGCGTGCACTCAACCGTGACATGCTTTCACGCATCAAATGGTGGGGTGAATATCTCGGAATTCAGGTAATGGTTCGTCATGGTGACACTCCAAAACATGAACGTCAGAAACAGTCTCAAAACCCACCGGATATGTTGATAACTACACCAGAAACACTTCAGGCGATGTTTACCGGGAGACGGTTGAGAGAGAATCTGGAATATGTGACGCATGTAATTGTCGATGAAATCCATGAGATGGGTACATCCAAACGAGGTTCACAACTCACGCTGGGGCTTGAAAGGCTGGTGGAAATTTCGGGTGATTTTAAAAGAATCGGGTTATCAGCTACCGTGGGTAATCCCAATCTTATAGCCAGTTTCCTTGCAGGAAATGACCGCAGTATATCGGTTGTAGAAGTTCCCATGCTCAGCCTGATGGAGTTTGATATATTATATCCTGAAAAAACCCAGAAAGACATAGAAATATCCAGAAAAACCGGGTTTGACCCAGAATTTGCCTCACATCTTCGCAGTATTCAGGATATAGTTGAAAAACATGAATCAACACTAATATTTGTAAATACCCGACAGAGTGCCGAATCTCTGGCATCGGGTTTTAACATAATTGATGCACCTATCAGTGTACATCACGGTTCTTTATCTTTTGAAGCCCGATTGGAAGCTGAAGATTCTTTTAAAAACGGAAATCTGAAAGGTCTTATCTGCACCTCGTCTATGGAACTTGGTATCGATATAGGAAATATAGACCATGTTATACAGTATGGTTCACCAAGACAGGTTTCACGTCTTCTGCAAAGAGTCGGTCGAGCAGGACACAAGATACATGAAGTGTCAAGAGGCACGATAATATCCACAGGTCCTGATGACAATACAGAATCCATGGCTATAACAAAAGCTACACTTGAAGGAAGGATAGAGGATATATCACCTCATTACAATCCTCTGGACGTGCTGGCTAATCAGATATGTGGAATAGTGCTGGATTTTGGAGAGACAACAGTAGATAAAATACATGAAATTGTCACAAGAGCCTATCCCTTTAAAGATTTAAAAATCGAGATGTTGAATGGAGTTGTTACCCAACTTATCGGTTACAGGATGCTGTGGAGTGATAATCCTGGAATTGTCAGCAGAAGGAAAAAGACCTGGAATTATTATTATGAAAACCTTTCCATGATACCCGATGAAAAAAAATTTGAAGTTTATAATATAGTAACCGGCAAAACAGTAGGCATGCTGGATGAGGCTTTTGTTGTCAATTTTGCATCACCG
>NZ_JAHENT010000031.1 GCF_018609725.1 Methanohalobium sp.
AAGACCAATTATGCCAACCCTCACCAAGAGTCCTAGAGAAGGTATACGAACCCTGAACACCAGAAGAATTCGTACCATTAGACACACCATCGACGTACAACGTCACATTAGACACATTCACATTATCAAAAACACTACAATTAAACAAAACATCAGAAGAATTCAAAGCAGAACCAGCAGCAGGACTCACCAAAGACACCTCAGGAGGCGTATCCACAACAGAAACATTACGAACCTCAGTACTATTAGACAAACCAGCATCATCAGAAACGAAAGCACGATACGAATAATTACCAAAATCAAGCAACACAGAAGCATTCTTAGTCTGATTAATATAAAATTCCCAACTGTCTGTATTATACTTTCTTAAATTTGACATGTACAATTCCTGGATTTCTTTTTCTGATAAAGAACGATTGTATACTTTCACTTCGTCAATAATCCCTTCAAAATGCTCTCCCCACTCTTCATTCCCTCCTAAATAAATATCATTATTACTATCCGGGATAGTTGCTCCTGGATTATACAAGGAATCTGTTAGCTTTCCATCTCTATAAAAGCTTAAATTAGTTCCATTATATGTAAATGTCAAGAAATACCAGGTATTGTTTGACAATAAAATGTCACTTTCAACTTCTTCATTAGTGTCAACACTATTGTCATTATTAAAATCTATACGTGCAACTGCATGATAAGGACTAGGGGCATCTGTTGCCCGAGCGTAAATCTGCCAGTCAAGCCAAGAACCATCCCCTCTCTGAATAACTGTTTCCCACTCTTTAGTTAAATTAGTTCCTTTAATCCATGCAGACACTGCAATCTCATTCCCTTCATGTCTATCAGGAGCTGTAATATTGTCATCAACACCGTCAAATTCTAAACCTCCCCCATATTTTCCAGAAGAATTCAATAAAGGACATGAGCTTCCAGAACAACTAGCATTAGCACCATAATCCGAGATATCAACAAAATAACTGCTGTTCTCACCCAAAGTAGAAACATTATCAAAATTATACATTGTAATTAAATTTTCATCAAATAAGGTATAGTTTGTTTTATCCCAACTCCAAGTAAAATTCTTCATATTCTCTTCTGTTATAGAAACATTTGCTTCTACCCATCTATTATAGGTAGAATTACCATCAGGAAGAGTTTGACCTTGAAAGAAAATCCGAGGGGGAGTGAAATCCCCTGTACAATTCTTCCCATCATCAGTTATACTCCAATTATAAACCCCAATCAAAGTATCATCCCTTGCACTCTCCCCTTCACAATACTGACTGGTTCCTCCGTGAAAACTTAAATTACTTTCTAAATTCAAATCCTCCCATCCAATTAATAAATTATCATAATTGCTAGTTGAAAGTTCCGCTGATTCTAAAAAACTTGAAAAGTTTCCAACATTACTTACATTCCATGAAGAAATATCTTGGTTGAAAGAGCTTGCTTCTCGAAACATTCCTTCCATGTTTGTTACATTTGAAACATCCCAATCATTTAAGGATTGGTTGAAAGATGAAGCGTAGTAGAACATGTTATTCATGTCTGTTACATTTGAAGTGTTCCATGAAGAGATATCTTGGTTAAAATCTGAAAGTGCAAACATCCAACTCATACTTGTAACACTTGAGACATTCCACGAAGAAATGTTTCCATTGAAAGAGCTTGCTTCTCGAAACATATCTGACATATCTGTTACACTTGAAGTATTCCAATTGTTTAAAGATTGATTGAAAGATGAAGCCCCATGGAACATGCTTCCCATAGTTGTTACACCTGATGTGTCCCAATTACCTATTGGTTGATTGAAAGCATCTGCATAATAAAACATACTATTCATGTCTGTTACATTTGAAGTGTTCCAAGAAGAAATGTTTCCATTGAAAGATGAAGCTTCAGAGAACATACCTCCCATGTTTGTTACAGTTGAAACATCCCAATCATTTAAGGATTGGTTGAAAGAAGAGGCCTGAAAAAACATCTCACCCATATCATTCACATTTGAAACATCCCACTCATTAATTGAATCGTGGCCTCCATTATTGAAAGAGGAAGCTTCCTCAAACATCCTCCACATATCATTCACATTTGAAACATTCCAGGAGCCTATATCTTGATTAAATGAAGAACAGTAAGTGAACATTCTATACATATTAGTAACATTAGATACATCCCAAGAACCTATGTCTTGGTTAAAAGAATTAATTGGAGATGATTCAACGCTAGAACCAAGGAACATAATTCCCATGTTTGTAACTTGTGAAACATCCCAGTAATTCATGTGTTGGGCTTTTGTGAAATTAGTGGTCTGAAAGCCCCTCTCCATATTGTGAGTCCCAGTTAGATTCAAAATATCTGCTACATTGCTTAAATCTAGATTCTCGCAACCCCTGAAATAACCATCGTTATTCCCTAAATTTAAAGAACCCCATGAAGAAATATTCAATATTTTATTTCTATCCCCTCCATAATCAAATCTCCAACCTTTTATTGTCCCTGATATATTTATAGTATGGATTCCTTGACTTGAAAATGTTAGGTTTTGTTTTTCCTGCCAATTAGTATTGTTTATATGAATCTCACTTGACAAACCACTACTTGAAACTGTAAAGTTATAATCTCCTCCTGATTCTAATGGCAATTGTATCTGACTGTCATTAGTTATTCCTGATTCTGTTGTATTCCAGGTTGAAACAAAATATTCACTTTTTTCTAATGTAAAATCTTCTGTTATAGAATTTCCTTCTATAGTAAAATTACCTTCTACAGGAAAATAACCTCCTTTAGCAGCCTTGTAATAATAAGTTCCATTAATTAGATTGATTGTATCTTGTCCGCTGGAATTTGTGTATAATCCAGGATATTCATGAACAGAGACATTATAATCTGAATCATTATAAACTAAAATTCTTACTCCTTCTATGCCTTGTGTGTTGTCGAATAACACACTACCTTCTGCAGTAGATGTTGTAAAATTCCAAACATTAGAAGTATTTGTTCCTCCTTTAGAATCTGTAACATTAACATACCATTCATAGGTTGTTAATTCATTTAATCCTGACCAGGTTGCATTTACATTTGAGTTGTTGTCTAAATTTTCAATAGTTTCAATTAAGCTATTATCCGAGGCATCATAAAATTCTACATCCATAGAATCCCCTTCAGGATCACTTATAGTAACATTTAGATCAGGAGAAAGAGAAACATCTGTCTCTCCATCTTTTGGATTGTTTAATTCAGGTTTGTTCGGAGGACTATTCACATAAAAACAATGTTCTAAATTTGTCATTGAATCATTTAAATTTCCTGAAGTATCATTAGCATACTGTTTCCAACATACAGTTTTACCTGAATCTCCTGTGGTATCTATAGTCTTATTACACCAGCCACTTGAAGAAGAATAAGAACAACTATCTGCTTGGATCATGCTTCCTGAAGAGTTTTCATAAAACTCTGCTGTATCTAGATTACTATGGGAATCATTCCAGTAAACTGAAACATCAACTTGAGTCCCTGTTGTGACTGAACCCCCAGAATAATCACTGTCTTTGGAATAAGTTGGAGGAGTGAAATCTCCTGTTGTAAAACTCCATACATTAGATTTTGTTATGTTATTTCCATCACTAACATTAACATACCATTCATGAGTTGTTGCTTGGTTTAAATTATTCCATAAACATAAAAC
>NZ_JAHENT010000032.1 GCF_018609725.1 Methanohalobium sp.
AAGTCTTTTGCTCAGGCAATGGAAGAAAATTTTAATGATGCACTTACAAGTGCTATTACTCGTGCGTTTAAACGCAGGGTTTTGATGGAAAATTTAGAACCATGGATAGAAGATTTAACATCAGCAGCAGAAGGAGGTTTTACAGAAGACGAAATTGAAGATTTAAGAAAATCTTTAAAAGATTTAATGGGTGATCTTGAAGGCCAATGGAAAGAATACCAGAGCCTTTTGGAGGAAGTAGGTTTAGGTGGCGAAGAACAGCAACAATCCATGAAAGGAGCAATCAAGGGAGTAACTGAAGAAACAGCCGGGCTACTTGCCGGAAGAATGCACTCAATCCAAATGCACGTAGCGGAGCATGTAGAAATTGCAAATTTAAGTTTACAAACCTTACGAAATATAGAATCAAATACGTTGTATAATAAGAAACTGTATAATTACATCAAGGAGAACGAACTGGATGTAAGAGCAGTTGGCGGATAAAATTTTGAGTTATGGATGTAACAATAGATCAAAAAAATTTAAGAAACGATTTCGGCATTGCCGTTGTTGACCACAGCGGTAAGTTTACAATCAACAGCCGAAAAGGAACGACCTCGTTTTCGTTTCCAGACGAACACGGTGAAATACCTTTCGTTGATTCGGAAGATATTAGGTTTGAACCTAACGAAATTCAGTTAACCTGCGTTTTAGTTGCTAAAAGCAAAGATGATTTCAATAAAAATTATTGGAATTTTAAACAGTTGTTGGAAAAATCCGGGTTAAGACAATTAAAAATGTCACAGGTTGACGGCACTATCCATGAAGTATATATTAAGGATGGAGCGAGAATTAATATACGTGGTAAATGGAAGAATGGGCAAATTGTATCAACCGAATTCAACTTGCCTTTTGTTGAGCCGGATCCACTTGCAGCAGCTATATCATTCACAACGAGCGAGACTGCTACATTTACAGCCACCATTGGCACAATTGATAAGAAAACTATCGTAGACTGGGGCGATGGAGTAGTCGAAACAAAAGACACAACCAGCCAGTTAACTTTTTCTCATGACTACGCAGGAGTTTCAGGGGATAAGCAGTTAGACTTAACTTTCAAGCAAGGGTTAAAAGATGTAACCTATCTTGATGTAAGTGGCCAAGCTTTGAGCGGTTATCTAAGTGAAGTAGAGAACATGAAGTCTCTCCAAACTCTACATGGATACAGTACCTCGATACAAGGTGATTTGGCAGCTATTAAGGAATTAACAGCATTGTCAGACTGTCAGTTGTATAGTACCAATTTGGGTACGTATTCGGCTTCTAAACTTCCGGGTAGTGATTGGGATAACATTAACATTGACATAAACAGTTGTGTTGACATAGACAATCAGGAAGCATCACAATTACTGATTGATCTTGACGATAGTTACCAAAGAACGATTCCTTCGGGTGGAACACTTGATATAAGTGGTTGTAACGGAGGAACGCTTGCTTACGCTGACCTTACAGCAGACGGTCAGGCAGCTTATGATGATTTAACGAATAATTATGGTTGGACAATAACAACAGACTAATATGGAACAAAGATTAATTGCATTAATAATTTCGGTTTCCATATTCGTACTTTACAAGAACTACTGCTTGTCTAAAGTAGGAATGACGGTTAGTTATTCAAAGACGTTTTACAGGTTAAAGCGGAAGTATCTTTATACCTTGTTTATGGTGGCTTTTGCTATTCCCATGAGTATAGCCGGGGATACCCCTTTAATGTTTTGGGCATCAGCCGCAATGGTTTTAACCGGGGTCGCGGCTGACATTAAACGAAGTGAAACAACCTATTGGCTACACATCGTTGGTGCAAATGCAGGAATAGCGATTGCAATGCTTTCAATAGTAAAAGACTATGGCAATTGGGTATTGCCCGGTTTGTTTGTAGCATTTTTGATTTATGCTTTGGTTAGGGAAATAAGGTACAGAACACTATATATAGAAGAAGCAGCTCTTTATATTTCTGCTTTCAGTATATTGCTTGATATATGGAACTAACGATATACAAAAAAGACGGATCAGAACGCAAAACAGTAAACATAGACGAGCGTTCTACCGAAGTAAGGAAATTCAAAAGCGAAGATTTTGTTAACCTTATATTCGACCTTACTGAATATGTAGATTTCCAAATAGGTGACTATATTGATATTAACGGGGCAAATTATACTTTAAATCAGCTTCCTAAAGTCATTAAACAATCCACTACTGATTATGAATATACCTGCTGGTTTGAGTCACCGATGTATGATTTGATTGGTGTAATTTACAAAGGAACTGACGGAAAGATTGACCATTATTTGAGTGGAACCGTCTCTGACTTTGTTGGTTTAATTGTTGATAATCTGAATGATGTTTATGGTAGTGGCACATGGTCAAGTGATGTAAGTATAACTGAATCTGGTGAATACCGGAACTTGCATTTTAAAGCAAACAATTGCTTACAGGTAATCCAGAAAGTATGTAAGCAGTATAATATAGATTTTAGAATAGACAACGTCAACAAAACGATTATTGTTCGGGATGAAATAGGTGTAGATACCGGTATAACTTTAGAATATGGTTCCGGTGGTGGATTGTATGAAATTACACGGCAACGGGTTGACAGCCAAAATTTAATTACACGCCTGTACGCCCGTGGGTCAGATAAAAACCTAACCTATGAATACGAAAGCAATGAAGGCCGTTTAAAACTACCTGACATTGATGGAGACGGGAGCAAAGATGACTACATTGAAAGCAATACCGGCACTTACGGAGTAATAGAAAAATCTCTGATTTTTGAAAATGTTTATCCGCATTATAAAGGAAATGTAACTGATATAGATACTTCTGAACCAACCATTTTCTATGATACGAATATAGATTTTGACCTAAATGACTATCTTATTTCCGGGATGTCGCCTAAGATTCATTTCAATACAGGCGATCTTGCCGGTTATGAATTTAAGGTAGCATACGATCATTCAAGTAATAAATTTACTTTGTCTAAATTTACAACCGATCAAGGTTTAGAACTTCCAAACGATACATTAAAACCTTCTGATGCAGATGGAGGCGATGAATATGTTATCCTTAATATTCAGATGCCGGATAGTTACATTTCAGATGCCGAAACTGAATTAAAAAACAAAGCACAGGATTATTTAGATAAAAATGACACTCCACGAGTGCAATATAATGTAGCAATAACTCCTTATGAATTTGAAGATAACCCTTATGATTTAGCAGTAGGCGATAAAGTAACCATTGATGATCCCCAATTTGGCACGAAAACAGTAAGAATAACCAAGCGGACGAAAACTTTAATTGAAAATGCAGCAGCCGGTTATGATATTTCTATTGAAACATCAGATATAGAAGGCGATCCTGTTTCATTGACTAAAGTATATCAAAATCAGCAAAGAATAGCTAATGAAATACTCCATATAACCAAAAAATACGAATATCAAGAATATAGCATTTCCGGTACAGAGGAAAACGAGTTTAGAATAGGTGACGGTGGAGATGGAGATAAAAAGTTAGTATTTGACGATGGAACAGACAGAATTTTAGAATGGCAGGACGGGAATGCAAGGTTTAATTTTAGTGAGCCTTTGGCCGAACAAGGAAGCAGAGTATACTCACCGAACAATATTCCAACCTTAGACACAGTGGCAACTTCAGGGAATACAACAGATCAAACTGTAAAAATAAGAGGTAATAATAATACACCATCTGGAACTGGTATTGAATTATTTTATGAT
>NZ_JAHENT010000033.1 GCF_018609725.1 Methanohalobium sp.
AATGTGATTATTACATTTTGTCGTATCAGAAAAGTTACCTCTTTTTGTATGGAAATTATATAATTGCAATTTGTCACTTATTGCAATACCGTAATGTGGGAAAGATCTTGCAGACATTTTGCCACCTTAAATTATTTGTTTACATTATTTTATATTTACAACCATATCTTAATGTATATCTAAGAATTTTAAATTTATAATGTTTAAATCCACAATATGGACAATATTCTATTTTAATCATTATTTAAATCCTACAATTTCTTGGATTTTTGTTTTAATTAATGTCCTTGTATCACCTTCTTTTTGAATCATTACATCAACACTTTCATTAGGTGGAATTATTAAAGTTTTATCACTTTCATTAACTATACGTCTTTTTACATTGGGTCTTTTTGTCATAACTCGAGTTTTTCAAGATCTTTGTTTGTGCAACTATCACAAACTGGATCTTTTAGTTTTAGTATGCTTTTTGATAAACTTATACCGCATTGTTTACATTGTGGTAATGTATATTTCCACTTTGTTTTCATTTTGCCACCCATTTTTTATGCTCTTTATATATTGCATAATGTGGCATAATCCACATTACTAAAAGTGCAAATATAATTAAAGGTTTTGAATATAATGTTTTACTATCTGGAATTAGTAAAAATAAACTAAGCACAAATAAAAATAAACTAAGCACAAATAAAATTATATAATATTTTAGTATGTATGGCTCATAATATACACCATAAACTTCTTTTATTAGATCTTCATATTTCTGTTTTACTGTTAAGTAAGTCTTATATGTAGAATCCCTAAATTTATTTAAAATGTCATTAATTTGATTATTTTTATACATTTGTTTGAACCTCCTTTAGTAATTCACTTTGTTCATCACTTAGTGTTATTGGCATACTGTTTTCAGTACCTTCAAGCAAATCTGTAAATGTAGGTGTAAGTTTTTCCCAATTACGTTTATCATCAAAATCAGGTGAAATTTCTTTTGTTTCTTTAATGAATTGTGAGACATTTCCTTTATCAGGTGAAATAACAACTTCTGAAATAGTTAGTGGCCTTTCATTTTCAACAGGTATATGAGTTTTATATTTTTCTCCTAATTCTCTAAGTGTTCCATCAAGATCTTTTTCCCTGAATCCCCTTGTTTTCAAGTAGTTATTACCATTTGGTAAAGTAACTTCATAAACACCAGATCCAACAACAAATGCCTTTCCTTCATAATCAAAATCCCATTTGCCTAATGAATCAATTGCACTTTCTTTAAACTTTTCACCTTCTAAGTCAAAATTAGTAGTTTGTATTAATTCATTGAAATTAGAATTTTCGTATGGCTCTTTTTCTACCATTATTGAATCAGTTGCAAACATTACAGTTGCATCAACTAAGTCATATTTCTTTACTGCCTTGTGCAATTTTAATCGGGTTATACCAGTAATGTAAGATGCAAAGAATGGGTTAAATCTTCTGCCTGCATGAGTAGATGCAATAATAACTTCATTGTCATTAAGCATAGAAGTTTGATTGTTATTTAAAAAGTCACTTGGATAAATCTTTTCGTAAGGTGTTTCAGTTAGATCTATTGGCTTTTCTTCAATACGTTTATATTCAGTTGTTTGGCAAGTCTTTCCATATAGTGAATTAAGTATAATTTTCAAAAGTTTGGCTCTTTTGTCAAAACCTTCTTTTTCAAACATTTTTCTTTGTGCATACAGATCTCCGATAAAGTCAAATGGGTATTGCGTATTTTCTGTTTCATTTCCAAGCCATGCTTCTATAAGTTGGTAATCTTCAACAAGATTATTTTTAACAGCAAATTCAAATATTGGTTTAATTACAGTAATTTCATGTCCAGTTAATATAGGAAAATGAACCTTATTTGAAAAGTGCGGTTTAATTGCAAATGGTTGTATTGGTTCATTGTGGTTTGTTGTAACTATTGCATTTACAACACCATAATCCGCTTTTTCAATATCTTCAAATTCAAAACTATCAGGTGTAAATACTTGATTGTCAACATCTACATTTATATAGTGTTCCCAATTTAATGTAGTTGGATCTGGTAAATCTTTCATAACTGCTGGATATGCACTATTAATATCAGGTGCAACAACTTCCCCTATTTCACCCCTTTTGAAAACTTCAAACCTACCACCATAATAAGACTCCCAAAACATCTTAGGATAGTTTTGCGAACCAAAACGTGGTTTCTTTTCGGTATTGGCTCTTAGATATTCAGCAGATAAATAACCAGTTGAATAAGGGGAACCCATAGGAATATCTAATTTTTCTGCAAGATCAAAAAGGTTAATTGCTAATTCATAAGTGAGTCTTGCATCTTTCAATGCATACTTCTTAATATCTTCATAATTACTTTGGATATAGTGTTTGGCTTGTGTGCCATTCCAACAATATGGACATAAATCTATAACTTCATTATGTCTTTCACAAGCATTAGAACCAAATTTGTGGGTTTTAATTGGATCTTTACTTTCCCCAAGCCATTCTTTTGCCGCATTGTCTAAAGACGTATAGAAAAATTGGCTAATATCAAAGTGTTGGTATGTGTTTCTATGTTCATCTTGAATTGAAAGGAATTTGCCTTTAATATATTTCAAATTGTATTCAATACCATTAAACTCAAAATTGGTTTCATTAGTAATAGATAACTCTTTCATTTGTTGCATATTAAGTATTTCTGATAAAATTGCATTTGCGTCAAAATCTAAATTATACCAAACATTAATAGCAGATCTGCATTTTCTATGTGTAATAATTTCTAAGATCTGTTGACTTGAAAGAGATTCAACTTTTCGGTTATGATGTATTCCATTAAATTCATCTATGTAATAACTAAGCATAAATACACTACCTTCATGTGTTTCTGTATCAAATGCATTAATCGTTTTGTTACCAGTCCAAGTTGGTTTAATTTGTTGACTATATGCCTTTTCTAAGTTTATCTCTTTTAGTGGTGTATCACTTTTTGACATTGTTGTTAATATATTCCATGGTGCCTTAGTATGTCCATAACGTCTTTGTCACTTCTTGCCTGTTTTAGATCTTCAACTATCTTTCTTGCTTTGGCTTCTGTTGCTCTTTGTCTTTCAGTTTGACTTTTTAGTAATTCATCATTTCTTACTTGCCTTTGTACCTCACTATTTTGCATCCATCCTTTGATACGTGTAGTTTCTTCATTTTCACCTTCTGGTATTTGATTAGGATTCAAACCTTCATAATCCACCCATTTTTCATACCTTTCACGAATTGCATTATTTCTATCACTTTCAGATCTTGGTGTAATTGTATAGTTAATATTTTGTGCATTTCCTTCATTTGATTGTGCTAAATCTTCCAAGTTTTCACCTTGTTGTTGACTAATGAATGTTCCTTTTCCTGCTCTTTGTGTTTTACTTCCCCTTCTGTATGTAATGTTACCTTGTGGATCTTCAAATTTTCTTATAACATCACCACTTGATGTTTCAAATTCCGTAAGTAATTCACTTTCAGGCATTACTATCACAACCCAAAGGTTTATAACAATCCAAGCCTAATAAGAAATTGCAGGCATTTTGCCACCAAATGCCTTTTATTTTTTCTACATTCATGTATAGCAATATCCCTCCTTTTTATCATAAATTTTATAATTTGTACCCAAGATCTGCAAATGACATTCAAAAGAATCACCAATAATTACAAAATTCAATTTATCTATAATTTCAGGTGGCATTTTGAAAGTACCATAATCTTTGTAAAAGATATTCATGTAATCACCCCATTTAACATAGCAATTATAATTGCAATTTCAATTATTAGAATTAGTAGTAAGAAGTTTTGCACTACTAAATGCAATTCCCTATATTTTCCATTCATGCAATCACCTCTATAAACATAACACCAATAAATATTAAAATCCACAACAATCCAAAAGACATGAGTAACAGATCTGTATAATTAACTATCTTATAATTTGCCATCATAATCACCACCATTCAGATCTGCATTTTTATCAAGTCTATTTTCTTCTAATTCTACTTTGTATCCACAAGAAGGACATGTGACAGTTGGTTTAGGTTTATCCCTTGGTTGATAACACCATATCCATCCACAAATTTCTTTTGAGCCCTTTGGCTCATTATGGCATTTAATTGGTATTCCACCTTTTTCCTTACACTCTTGAATAAACTCAATTCTATTACTATTCATGGACCGGCAATTACACTCCTTGTACTTTGCATATTTATAATCTTTTTCCACTTATTCCCCATATTCATTTGCACCTGTTTATGAGTGAGTTTTAAATCTTTTCCACTACCATTAATAGGTGTTAAGATACAATAGAATGGGGAAGTTGAATCACTAAGATCTTCTTTCACCCTATAAATTTCATCTTCTGATATTTTGACAAATTCACCTTTTTCTAAGTTAATCATTGTTATCACCTTTTCCAAGAAATATAGACTTGGATCTTTCCCTAATATAAAGTGATTCAATAAAATATTTATCTAATTTTATACTATGATATTCAATTTCATCTTCTGGATCAAATTGTAACTTATATTTATCTTCATTTGGGTAATGCTTTACTTTGTTTACAGTTGCATCATTAGTAATTGCATTAAGCAATTCACTTGGTACTTTGTGTTTTGATACTTCTTCATAACTTAATGTGTCACTCATTGTTTAAACTCCTTAAAAAAGGATTGTCGATCTGTTTTGTGTTCTTTGTTAATGTTTTGTTGTCCCATATCTTTACACACTTTACAACCAAATGTACCATTTACATATCTTTCATGTGGTGTTGTTTCTCCACAACTGGCACAATACAACCTTACCGTTTTAACGTGTTTTGACATTTTGCCACCTTTTGATATTTCCCATTTTGTTTTCAATGTGCTATTTCATACTCCTAATAATGGGAAGGGAGTTTAGTAAACTATTTCAACAAACCCGGTTTCTTGGTTTGTTTGGTATTCAATTTCCATACCTTCCCTTGGCACAGATCCATAGTAAGATCTGAATTGTCCAAGTTTAAAGTTGGGATTACTCCAACTTTGTTCACTCTTAGGTTCAGGGAAAATGTCGGAAATTGGTTGTTCAAGATCTTCAACTTCAACTTCTACCACAATACAATTTCTTTCCGGGTTGTCAATAGCCAAATTTTGACTTTCACCAGGCATATTACTTGAACCCGAATATTCCTTACCAACTGTTGAAGGTTCAATGTTGGTAATTTCTGCTGTTCCTTCAATTGGACTACTTTCTTCTGCCTGTTCTTCTAACGCATCTGGATTGTATTCTTCTGACATGGTTTTATTGTAAGTCCCTATTGTTTTTTCAATGTGCTATTTCATACACCTAAATAGGGAAGATCTTAGTTACAATCCACCTGCAACGTCATTATATTCTTCAACAAGTCCAGTAAGGACTTTGCTCACGGTTTGTTCCGTGATACGTCCCCGTCTTTCGGCAATACCTGAAACCAGAAGGTCAAAAGTTTCCTTTTCACCTTCTTCCAAATTACCTAACATTGAAGCAATTTGTGGAATACTGGTTTCCTCATATTCCACATAACGCCTGACTTCTGGATGATTCATTAGTTGCTCTTTCACTGAATCATCCAGATCTTCAAAGTCAACTTCTGCCTGTGCTGTCTCGTTTTCCTCGTTGTCGTTGTCGTTGTCTGCCATGGTGTTTAACACCTATTGTTTCACGCGTGTACGTGAAGATTGTTTAGGGTGGCTTTGCAACCCTTTATTTTTCCAAGCCACTGGGTTGCAGATCTGTTTTCCGTATTGGCAGATCTGAACCAACTGATTTACTAAAGAAAGGCACAAGGCTTGAAAGGAAAGATGTATGGGGCAATTCACCCATACTTTACTTTCCCTCTTTCTTGGCCTTCCTGTAACTATACCATTTACTGGGTTCATATTAAAACTTTCCCTTTCTTGTTTACAGGTAGTACCATGAAAACCAACTTCTTTTTGCATTGTAGTGGTTTTCAATGGTTACACATAGTACCAACACACCCCAAGACCTTAAGAGTATTACATTTTTGCATCGGGTTGTTGACAGGTAATAAGTGCCTAAATCAGTAGGTAGAAGGCTTCTACTGCCTGTTTAGGATTAATCTAAGCCTACTTATATCATGCTACTAACTAAAAGCAAAAAGGCTACATTTCTTGCCTGTTAGTTATAAGACCCATTAAAGAGTATAGTCCATTATGGGTTCAAAAACCCCAAGAAATGCAGATCTGCATTTCTTGAATCACGTAAAAACATAAACCATGGCATTGAAAGATAGTCCATTGGCAGTTGTATTGGCACTATTGTTGGGTGTGACTGCTGGTACAGTTTTCGGTGTTGTTGATATTAGTGTATTGCAAACAAACCTTGCCCCATTTGCGGGTTATATTTTCCTCGGGTCTTTGGGTGGTGCATACCTAATTTCAGAAAGGCAATTGGGTAAATTGGATAGTTGGGAAATGCTGTCTTTTGGTGCGCCAATTGCCGCATTACTTTTGTACCAGTTTGTACCTGAATTTGTGACTTTTGTTGAAGCAAACCAACCCATTATGGGTGTTGGTCTTACGGCAATTTCACTTGTTGCATTTTACATCCTAATGGAGACATAAAACAATGAAACTTGGAAAAGCACTAATCAGTATCATGGCGGTAATGTTGGTTGCAAGTAGTTTTGTTGGTGGAGTATCAGCAAGTACACTAACAGTTGCAGAAGATGGATCTGAACAATATCCAGATCTTGAAAGTGCAATTAGTAATGCTGCAGATGGTGATACTATCAATGTTTCACCAGGAGTATATTACGAATATGTTGAAACAGATAAAAACCTAACTATTCAAAATGCAAACCCCGACAATGGGGAAGTGTATGTTTTGCCATTGTTTGCAAATGATACACAAGTACCAGAAGGTACTTCCCCACTTGTAAACACAACTGTTGATAATACTATCACAATTGGTGACAATGTTACCACTTACGATAAGAATGTTATTACAGTTGGTGAAAGTGGGCAAGATTACCTAAGTGTGCAAACTGCTGTTGACAATGCAAAGGCAGGGACGGAAATTAAAATTGCAAATGGTTCTTACAACGAAAGTGTAAACGTAACAAGTAACTTTGTGCTATTCAATGCACAAAACCAAGAAAATCCAAGTGTTGAAATTGATGCAAGAGATACAAGTAGAGGTGTTGCAATTTACACAGAATCCCTTGATACCATTGAAGAAAGTGGGGATAAGGAAGTGTATGTTTCAAGTGACATTACTACACTTGATGCAACACTTTCATCTACAAGTGGTGGCACGTCAATTGCTGGTTTTGAATTGACTGATACCTTTGTGGGTATTCCTTACTGGTTGTGGATCTTGGCCTTGGTCCTTGGTGGATTCTG
>NZ_JAHENT010000034.1 GCF_018609725.1 Methanohalobium sp.
CAACCGGACACACTTAAACTGATTGGAAAAAAGGCAGCAGAGGTAATAAAATCTATAGATGTGGATAATGTTGGAGGTGTTGAACTTGGTGGTGTACCCATAGCCACTGCGGTATCACTTGAATCAAGACTTCCAATGATTATTATACGCAAAACTTCCAAAGAATACGGTACAGGTGGGAAACTTGTAGGTCAACTGGAAAAAGGAGACCGTGTAATACTACTTGAAGATGTTACTACAAGTGGAGGGTCTGTTAAAGAAGCAGTATCTAATATACAGGATGAAGGAGGATATATAGATACTGTTATAACGGTTGTTGATAGGGAAGAAGGTGCAGAGAAAAATTTAAAATCTGCTGGAATCAAACTTATACCATTGATTAAAGCCAGTGACCTTGTTTAATACAGTAACGTATTTATTGCAGGAATTTTAAAATGTTGCAGGAAATATACCTATAAAAATTATCAATTAATAAATCAGAATTAGATATTGATACATAAATCCAGATTATTAAACTTAATTTTAAAGGGGTTTTATAAATGAATATATTAGTTATTGGTGGTGGCGGAAGAGAACATGTTATTGCACAGACAATATCAAACAGCAAACATAACCCGTCACTTTATGCTGTAATGTCAAAGAAAAATCCAGGAATTGCATCTTTGTGCAATGATTATCTGATAGATGATGAAAATAATATCGATAGAATTGTAGCCTATGCTAAATCCAAAAAAGTAGACATTGTTGTAATAGGGCCTGAAAAACCTCTTGCATCCGGTCTTGCTGACGCACTTGAAAGGGCAAAAATAGGTGTTGTAGGTCCAAAAAAGGATGCCGGTAAAATCGAATTTAATAAAGCATGGGCTCGAAACTTTATGAAGAAATACAATATAGAAGGATGTCCTGAATTTAACATATTTAACAATGAAAAAGATGTTAATGATTATATTGAAAAACTGGAAAATGTAGCGGTAAAGCCCATTGGACTGACCGGCGGCAAGGGTGTCAAAGTGATGGGCGACCAGCTTCCAGATATCGATTCTGCAAAAGAATATGCAAGAACTCTTTTAAAAGACAGTAAAGTGGTAATAGAAGAAAATCTGATAGGCGAAGAGTTTACAGTTCAGGCGTTTGTTGATGGGAACAATCTAGCATTTACACCTCCTATACAGGACCATAAACGAGCGTTTGAAAACGATAGAGGTCCAAATACAGGAGGAATGGGTTCATATAGCAGTGCAGATGATGTTTTACCTTTCATGAACAAGGAAGATATTGAAAAAGCACAAAAAATTCTCAAAGATACTGTGGACTCTTTATATAAAGAAACTGGAATACACTACAAAGGTATTATTTATGGACAATTCATGCTCACAAAAGATGGTCCCAAAGTCATAGAATATAATGCTCGTTTTGGAGATCCTGAAGCTATGAATGTACTACCACTTCTTGAAAATGATTTTGTGGATGTATTATCAGCTGTTGTTAACGGCAATCTGTCTGAAATGGAACTTGGTTTCAGTAAAAAAGCGACTGTATGCAAGTATGCCGTCCCAGAAGGATATCCCTATGAACCGATCAAAGACAGTGAAATAATTATCGATGATATTGGAGATGCACTGCTATATTATGCAAGTGTATATGAAGAAGACGGTAAAATATATACATCCGATTCAAGAGCCCTTGCTTTTGTAGGAGTTGCCGATGCAATATCGGAAGCCGAAAATATCGCTCAGACGTCTCTGGATAATGTAAAGGGAAAAATCCAGACAAGGCGTGATATAGGTACAGAGGATTTTATCCAGAAAAAAATAGACCACATGAAACAGCTCAAAACTGCATGATTTACAGGGTTGGTATAAATGAAAAATTTAATATCAATGACTGACCTTTCCGATGAAGATATCCACGAATTACTTGACTCTGCTCAGGATTTGAAAGAAAAACGTGCAAGAGATAAAGTAACCGAGCTTTTGAAAAACAAAAGCCTTGCTATGATATTTGAAAAACCATCAACACGCACCCGAGTATCCTTTGAAGTAGCTATGAGCGACCTTGGCGGGCATGGACTGTATCTTAATTATAAAGACATCCAGCTTGACCGTGGTGAACCAATATCCGACACCGCCACTGTACTTTCCAGATATGTAAATGGGATTGCAGGGAGGGTTAACAGTCATGATACAATCAAGGAAATGGCAAAATATTCTACTATACCCGTTATAAATGCTCTATCAGACATGGAACATCCGTGCCAGATACTTGCTGATTTGCTCACTATCCAAGAATACAAAAATAGGATTAAAAACCTGAAATTCGCATGGGTCGGTGACGGAAACAATGTATGCAACTCTGCAATTCTTGGGTGTGCAATTGTGGGCATGGAAATTGTTGTTGCATGTCCAGAAGGTTATGAACCAAACAGCTATATTGTAGAGCAGGGTAAAAAGATAGGAGGAAACGTTACTATCACTCATGACCCTGCTGAAGCCGCAGAAGATGCTGACATTTTATACACCGATGTATGGATATCAATGGGTGATGAAGACGAACGTGAAAAACGCCTGAACGACCTTGGTGATTACCAGATTAATTCAAACCTTGTAAACCTTGCAAAACATGATGTTATTGTTATGCACTGCCTCCCTGCACACAGAGATGAAGAAATTACCGAAGATGTGCTCAATGGCTCACACTCGGTGGTTTTTGATCAGGCAGAAAACCGGCTCCATGCCCAGAAAGCTCTCATTCTGAAATTGATGGGTCAAAAATAAACAAAAGGTTTTTAAATACCATCAATTTTTTAAAGGATAGCAAAGTTTAATAAGGAAAAGCACTACTATGAGTATCCTCAGGAGCGGGAGTTGCCGAGCTAGGTCAAAGGCGCTGGATTCAGGGTCCAGTCTCGAAGGAGTACGTGCGTTCGAATCGCACCTCCCGCATCTACTTTTTTATAATGGTTTAAAGGGTGAAGATAATACACCCTTATAAGGATTACTCAACAAATGGATTTTCGTACTTGAGAATTGAATCCGCTACTTCAGGTCTCATTGAATCAGCTGACGGACGTTCACCATTTGTTAACATTTCACGCATCCTTGTTCCACTGAAGTTTACAATCTGTTCTTCAGAATGGGGACATGTCTTATCATTTGCGATACTTCTGCACTTTTTGCAGTAGAAGAACGATTTGAAAAAGATAGGTGTAATTCCAAGTTCCTCCTCACCAAATTCTGAAAATATTTCATGAGCGGCAAATGGATGGTAGAAAGACCCTACGCCTGCATGGTCTCTGCCAACAATGAAATGTGTGCATCCGAAATTCTTTCTCACAATAGCATGAAAGATTGCCTCTCTTGGTCCTGCATACCGCATTTCAGTCTGAAAGATTCCAAGCGTTGCTCTATCCTGAGGGAAATAATTCTCAATAAGAGATTCATAGGAGTCAAGGATAACATTATCTTTAAAATCCCCGCTTTTCTTTCTTCCTATAACCGGGTTTATAAACAAACCATCAACAAGGCTTAGTGCGGTTTTTTGTATATATTCATGACCAAGATGTGGAACATTTCGGGTCTGGAAACCTACAACTTTTTCCCAGCCTTTTTCTTTAAACATCGACCTTGTTTCTGCTGGTTTTAATGCATACTCATAAAATGGTGTTGATTTTTCATTGAGAAGGTTAATTTTTCCTCCAACCAGCCTGTCGTTTAACTGATAGATTTTTGCAACTCCCGGGTGTGCATCATCTGTTGTCCCAAATACTTGTTCACAATGCACCCTTTTGTTGAATTTATAAACATCATCCACATTCAACAGGGCTACTGGCTGGTTATTGTGTCTGAGTAAAACTTCATCACCAGGGTTCAAATTACATGCTTTCTCTTCAGATACATCAAGTACTATAGGAATTGTCCAAGGTATTCCGCTGGATAACCTTTTGTCATAAAGCACGCGTTCATAATCATCAGATGTTAAAAATCCTTCAAGTGGACTGAATAAACCGCTTGCAATGTTTTCCACATCTTTTACAAGTTCTGGTCCTATTTCAATACTCTGGAAATCATTAGCACGATTGATAATATCTTCTGCTTCTCCATTGGATAGAGTTCTATCTATAAGTTTTCCACCATGAGGTTTTTGTTGTTCAACCATCCTTAAATCACCTGTTTATGATAAACTTCGTGTAACTATTTTAGATTTCCTGAATGAAGACCGCACTTTTTTTTGGTGGTTTCTTCCCACCACCAACGACCTTCACGTTCATGCTGTCCCGGAGTGACGGTTCTTGTACACGGTTCACATCCAATACTAATGTACCTTTTTTCATGGAGTTTGTTGTAGGGGACGTCGTTCTCTTATATGTACTGCCATACCTGTTTCAGAGTCCAGTTTGCCAGAGGGTTAAATTTCACAAGTTCGCCGTCACCAAAAGCGGGGTCGATTTGAATCACAGGAAGGTTTGAACGGCTTGGACTCTGATTTTTTCTCTGCCCTGTAATCCATGCATCCAGACCATCGAGTGCTCGTTTTAGGGGTGCTATTTTTCTGACACTGCAGCATTCATTATGCCCATCATTGTAAAAAGAGAACAATACTTTTTCTTTCACAAGTTTCTCTGTGGATTCATGGTAGGGCATATATACATCTATATCAATATTGTAATAGTCGCGTACCTCTTCTATAAACCGGTAGGTTTCTGGATACAGTCGTCCTGTATCAAGAGTAAAAACACTTATTTCATCTCTTATTTTTTAGTCATATATATAAGAACTACGTCTTCCGCTCCACTAAATGATATTGAAATGTTGGGTGATATTTATCAAGTGCATAAGAAATGATTTTCTGAGGAGTTATATCATCAAGTTGTTCCAGTTAGTTTACCAAAATTTGTGACATAGTTATAGTCCCTGTGAACATCTAGTGATTTTTAATATTCAGATTTTGATAAATTAAAAA
>NZ_JAHENT010000035.1 GCF_018609725.1 Methanohalobium sp.
AATGTCTAAACGAGATAACTGCAAACGCAAATCTCAATTTATACCTATAAGTGAAACAAGAGGGTATTGGGAACCAAGTAACAAATGGAAAAGATACGACAAAGCGCTGGAGAAAGCACTACATACCAAACGAGAACAGACAAAGTTGGGTATGTTTACGATAGCAAACTATCTTTGCAGAAACTACGATAAAATCCTAATGGGTGATTATACTCCATCGAAAGAAGTTTCACCGCATAAAAAAGCAAATCGCAGTATCTTAAATCAAACTCTCATCGCAAAATTGCGCGGAACAATTGAATGGGTTTGTGAAAGATCAGGAAAAACATTCAAAAAAGTTGATGAGAAAAATACAACAAAAAAATGCTGTATTTGTGAAGATGTAGAAAAGAAGGATCCAGATGTAAGAACTTTTACCTGTAAAAAATGCGGTCAGACCATTTCAAGAGATATAAACAGCGCTGTAAATATTGCTAAAAAAGAAATGCATTTGTCTGGCACGGACTACAAAGGTAATCTCAAAGAACCTTTGTATATTGCATATTGGAAATACAATAACTCGAAAATAAATATGCAAACGAATTAAACGAGAAAGATGATACTTTCTCACCTAAGTTTACATCATTTTATGTAAATAGGAGTGCGGAAAGCAGGGATTACAACAACGATGCTGATGTAGGTGGACCAAAATTTGCCGATTTTGGTCTGTTTTAAATTATTAATCAAAAATTTAATCTATGTTTGCGGATAATGTTGGCTCGATGGATGATGTTATATCTGTTAAAAATCTTTCCAAATCCATTGGCAACCATCAGGTATTAAAAAATATATGTTTTTCAGTAAAAAAAGGTTCTACAGTAGCCATATACGGACCCAATGGAGCCGGCAAAACAACACTTTTTAAGATATTATCAACACTGTGGACACCAACAGAGGGAAGCGTAGCAATCAACAAGTTTGATGTATCTACCGATTCATCAAACATCAGGAAATCTATAGGTATACTCTCACATGAAACTTTTCTGTACAATGACCTTACTGCAGAAGAGAACCTGTGTTTTTACGGACAGATGTATGGTATAGACAATGATATTCTGGATAAGAGGATAGAATACTTTCTGGAAAAAACAGGTATAACATACAGAGCAACTGATAGGGTAAGTGAATTATCAAGAGGTATGAAACAGCGTCTATCCATCGCAAGAACATTGATACACGAACCGCAAGTCCTTTTTCTGGATGAACCTTATACAGGACTTGACCAGAACGCTGTCAACGTATTTGAAAACATTTTAAAAGAACTTGATAGCAAAAAGACCACCAAATTAATTGTTTCGCATAATATTGAGCAGAGTTTTAAATTGTGTGACAGAGCCATAATTCTGGACAAAGGGAAAATTGTATTTGATGATTTAAAAAAAGACATATCCGATGTTGGCAGTTTTAAACAGACATACAAAAACCTGATAAACAGTTAAACCAACCAATTGAAATCGACCTGATATAAATGATTCAGAGTTTAAGAATTGCACTGAAAGATTTAAAATCTGAATTTCGCACCAAACAAATGCTGAATTCAATGCTTGTTTTTTCATTAATTGTTATTGTTATATTCAGCATATCATTCGGGAATTTGCTCAATAGGTCACAGATAATCGGTCAACTGGCACCGGGCGTTTTATGGATATCATTCACATTTGCAGGAACTCTCGGATTATCAAGGTCATTTGCAGCAGAACTTGAAAACGGTTGCCTCGATGGGTTAAAACTTTGTTCTTTTAACTGGAATTCAATATATATCGGTAAAATGCTGTCCAGTACAATTTTGATGATTACCATCGAATTGATTATAATTCCGTTGTTTATTGTTTTTTTCAATTTCAATATCCAGGGAATTCATGGTCTTTTTATAATTCTTGTTCTTGGAACGATAGGGTATATATCAGTTGGAACTCTTTTATCTGCGCTAACAGTGAATATACGCACAAGAGAAATCCTGCTGCCTGTTTTGCTTCTCCCGTTAATCATACCTATTTTATTACCTGCTGTACTGGCTACCGGTAAATTGTTTTCTGGCGGGAATATAACTGATGTCTTTCAGGAAATACGTTTGCTAATTGTTTATGATATAATATTTTTTGTAATCGCACAGCTTGTATTTGAATATGCAATACAGGATTGATGTAGCCAATCGTTTTATATATTAAATACGAGCCTTATTCATTAAAACAGGTTTAATAGATCGTTTTTTGGGTAGATGAGATATGTTATCATCAGAATCAAAGAAAGTAAATTTACTGGCGGTACTAACCACCATCGCCATTATTGTTGCTACAGGCATGATATTTTTTTATCTCCCGCAAATGACAGGTGGTTCCAGCGAGGTTCTTGGTGAAAGTTTTAAAATATTCTATATCCATCTTCCGATTGCATTTACTTCCTATCTTGCTTTTTTTATTGTATTTGTTGCAGGGATAATGTATCTCAGGAGTTCTAATAAAAAATGGGATATTTTAGCCCGCTCTTCTGCTGAAGTGGGTATTGGGTTTGCTTTTCTGGTAATTGCTACTGGTTCTATCTGGGCAAAAGCGGTATGGGGATGGTACTGGATATGGGAACCCCGACTTACTACATCACTTGTATTACTGCTTGTTTATCTTGCATATTTCATGGTACGCCAGAGTATAGATGAACCTGAAACTCGTGCTCGACTATCATCGATATTTGGTATTGTAGGGTTTGCAGCTGTTCCTTTGAGTTTTCTGTCTGTCCGGTTGTGGCGTTCAGTACATCCTCTCATGTTTGGAGAAAGTATCTATGGAGGTTCAGGTGGTGGTCTTGAAGGACCATCATTGATATTAACTCTTCTTGTCAATTTCATAGCTTTTTTCATGCTTTTTGCAACACTTTTTGTATATAAAATTCAGAATGAAGAGTTAAAAGAACAGGTCAATGATTTAAAACAATCAATGGAATAAACAGTATGGACACATCCCAACTTTTCCAGTGCCTAAAGAAAAATGCTTTAAAAATATCCATACATGATTTAATGAAAGCCAAAGCTTATATTGAGTATAATAACCGCAATTTACCAGAAAAATATCAAAAAGAGTATACTCAAAAACTATTTGGATATATTTTCAATACTTTGGTAGAAATTAAAAATAAAAATTCGGTGGACAGTGTCGAGCATATAGATGAAAATATTTTTAGGGATTTGGTAGAAAAGATAAACCGTTTGAATGAAAATTATAGTTCAGAACAGAAAATATTCAACCGAATAATAAAAATTGTCTCCCTATACCTTGTTTTCATTGCCAAAAAACCGATACATCCTGAAAGTATGATATTTCCGGGTGGTTTCAAAATAACTAAAGAAAGCGGAGTATATTACTGTCCTGTCAAAGACAAACAATCAGGAATTGAATTTGCACTCTGCGATTTTTGTGTATGCAGGGATAAAGAGGAACTTGAAACCTATTAAATACTTTTTTGCCGCACTAACAAAATATTTCCTGTAATATACTTATCAAAAAATATTAAATAATTCCTGTAATTTATGATGAACGGGTGCAGGGATATAGAAAGCCCATGAGTTCACTTATGCTCTTAAAATTAGAACACTCTAAATTAGAAATTTAGAGTTAAACTTAAACTTGGTAAATTGAAAATTTACCAATATCTTTAAACTATAGTTTAAAGAGTCTTTGATTTAAGTTGTTTTAAAGATATCTTTGAACTCCGTTTTAAGAGTGATGAATCACCCCGCCTATATCTGATTAATACTATAATATTTGGTAAATTCGCTAACATTAGATAAAATTTATATGGCTTCAAAACGTATAATCAGCATCAGGTAAATGGGTGGAGTCGATGGTACGTAAGGATGATCAAAACTGCAGGAATTTGAGGTTCAGAATTCATCCCACTCCTGAACAGGAGAAAAAACTGAATGAAACACTGGAGTGCTGCAGACTAATCTGGAACCATCTTCTATCTATCAAAGTAGATTTATACGAAAGATTCGGTCTTTCTGTAAAAAGATCAGAACTAGAAAAACTCCTGAAAAATCTGGATTATCCTATACATTCATCAGTAAGACTGGATGTATTCCAGCGATTGTGTTTTGCTTATGACAAGTTCTTCGATGATTTGGAAAAAGGTAGGCTGAAGAATACAAAACCTAAAAAAGGAATGTTCGTCAAGAGAAAAAATGTTCCATGTGGAAATAATTCATCAGGATTTATCAAATATGATGGAATTCTTCCGAAAGCCCACCCCAAATTCAAGAGTAAAGAAGATTTCAGTAGTTTCAGATATAAACAGCATGGGAACGGATGGCGTCTGGATGGAAACTGGTTGCATCTATCCAAGATAACCAGTAAATCAAATCTCATCAAGATTGACATCGATAATCTGCCAAATGGCGAACTGAAGACCTGCACTCTGAAAAAGGAAGGCAAACAATGGTTTGCCTATCTGACCGTAGAGCTACCGGATAATCCGGTTCCATCTACTCCAGAAAACGCTGTAGGCATCGACCTTGGACTGAAATCTTTTATAACTACATCAGATGATGATTTTGTCGAACCACCGAAATTCCTCAGGAAAGCTGAGAATAGGCTTGCTAAAGAACAGCGAAAATTGTCGAGAATGAAATTCAGATCAAACAACTATAACAAGCAGAAGCAAAAAGTGAACAGGATTCACAGGAAAATCGCCGCTGCAAGAAACCATTTCTCGCATTGCCTGAGCAAATTGTTGGTGGAGAGATACGACCTGATTGTATTTGAGGATTTAAAAATAAAAAATCTTGTCAAGAACAACAAATTGGCTAAATCCATTTCGGATGTTGGCTGGAATAAACTGATCCAGCATGTGACTTATAAAGCTGCTGAAAGAGGTAAAATAGTGGACAAGGTCAATCCTAATTATACTTCTCAGGTCTGCTCTCATTGTGGAACTAAGAAAAAAGAAAAACTGAAACTGGAAGATAGGACATTCTACTGCAGTAATTGTGGTCTGGAAATGGACAGGGACCTCAACGCTTCAGTCAACATACTGACAAAATCATCGTATTATGATCCATCAATGCATACCGTGGGGCTCGCGGGAATGAACGGCTGTGGAGATGGTACCTCTACGACTGGTCTCGATATCAGTTCGCAAGTACCGTCCATGAATCAGCAAATGCTCAACCTCGTCAAAGGTTGAGGCTCTCAAGAGAATTCCACGAGTTTACACTACTCGTGAGAGCAGTCAGATTGGCATGGACGAGTGCTGCAGATACTGGAACATATTTCATAGGTTCTGTGTTACAAAGAACCGGTTCACCGTGGGAATTGGGTGGATTCCCTATTGAAATACTTATAAGCCTACGGTTGTCTGGTTCATAACATGGTTGATCGAAATCAAAGGTGTTCTGAAAGGAATCGAGAGAGCAAACAAATTTTTCATACCAATCATCTGGCTACTTATCATTGTTCTGATAGTCAGAGCACTAACACTTCCCGGAGCACTTAATGGTATAGATTGGTATCTCAAACCTGATTTTGGAGCGATTCTAAACCTTGATGTCTGGCTTGCTGCCTTTGGACAGATATTCTATACACTCAGTCTCGGTATGGCTATAATGGTGGCCTATTCAAGTTATTTACCAAAAAAGAGTGACATAGTCAACAATACATTCATTGTTACACTGGCAAATGCGGCTTTCAGTTTCCTTGTCGGTTTTGCAGTATTTGGAACTCTTGGATACATGGCTCATGCCAAAGGTGTAGGTATTGAAGAAGTAGTTGCGGACAGTATAGGACTTGCATTTATTGTATTCCCTGAAGCCCTGAGTCTGTTACCGGGACTTAAAGTTTTGACAGCGGTAGTATTCTTCATATGTATATCGATTGCAGGTCTGTCTTCATTGATATCTCTTGTTGAAGCGTTCTCTTCATCGTTAATGGACAAATTTGAACTCAGCAGAAAAAAGGCGGTAAACATTACTATCGGTATAGCATTTGCAGGGAGTCTGATTTATGCCACTCGAGGTGGTCTTTACTGGCTGGATATTATAGACCATTTCATCAATGTTTACGGACTGCTGGTTGTTGGTGTGCTTGAAGCAGTGGCAATCGGCTGGATATTTGGTGCGGACAAATTCAGAGAATGGGCAAACAATTACTCTGATATAAAAGCTGGTAAATGGTGGAATTTCAGCATCAAATTCCTTGTTCCAGTAGTTCTGACTATATTGATAATACAGGAAACAATATCAAATTTGCAGGCTCCCTATGGAGGAGACCTGATGGCTGCAGCACTTGGTGTAGTTGTAATGGTGGTTGGTATGATTCTTGCGGCTATATTGACATCGGTTAGAAAGGATGTGGTATAATTGCTGTCAACAGAAAGCATAATAGTGGCTATATTCGGGTTTGCAGTTCTTTACGGAGGACTGTTTTATTTCTTGAGAATAGCAATGAAGAAAAGAAAGATTTAATCCACTCTTTTTTTTTCTTTGTTCACTCAGTTTTGTTGAAATTTTTTATTTCCTGAAGAGCTTTTTGTTCTACCATTTCTTTAAGTTCATATATGCTTATATTAAGCCCATATTGTTTAATGTCCTCAGTGGCAGATTTAAGTTGCTCAAATTCAGCTCTTGCTGAAAGCGGTATACCCTGTTTATTTTTAACAATTTTTGCATCTAAGCATCCTTTCCAGAGAAGTTCACCGTCATTATCGTCAAACGATAAGTTTACTTTTTGTATATCAAAATCAAAAACATAATGTTCAGTTTCAATTTTCCTTATTCCAAGGGTTCCAGTCTCAAGTGCCATAAATTCTGCTACATTTTCCATATTATCTTTTGAAACATCAATGAAGAAAATATATTCCTGGCGACCCTTTTTGGTAAATGAAGGTACTACATGAACATTTTTAGCAGATTTTTTGTATAATTCATCGATTATATATGGAATCTGGTCACATGAAACACTGTCTACATTAGTCATTAGAAGCAACTTTTGTCCTCCTTAAAAAGAAAGATATGGATAATTTATTCCATATCTTTAACAATTCTTACAGCAAGTTCTGCAACTTCTTTTGCTTTGGGTTTTGCTCCCGGTATAGCAGCCGTACATGAGGCTGCAGCTTCTGACTGTTTGGCTGCTTCTTTTGGATCCATAAGGTTCATTGCAGCAGCTACTGCAGACGGTATTGTAATATAAAGGATAGTGTGGCCAGATAGCTGTAATTCAGATATAGGTATAGTGGCAAATGGTAAAACATCCAATAAATCTTGTTTTTGGTTAAATATGGCATCAGGTATAACATTTTGTGCTATTCCTGACAGGTTTATTTTTTTACCATCTACTACAAGTTCCACGTCAGCATCAGTGTCAAATCCGTAGTATTCTTTTACAAACGGAATATCTCGCCGACATCCTCCGGTAAGTTTTGTGATTTTTATTTCAAGTTCATGCCCTGTCATAGAACCAAGCATCTGGGCACAGCTTTTTTCCACAAATTCTTTCCTTTCTTCATCGATTTCGCTGACTACTTCTTTTAGTGATTTGCCAGATTTTAATTCTTCATAAGCCCTGTGAGCGATATTGTGTATAAGGTTAGCACGCATCCCTTCGGTTGCAGTGATTATTATTTCTGTAATTGGACCGCGGCGAACCTGTTCTACCTTTCTTGCGATAGTGTTGGCACCTGTTGCTGCCAGTTCTGGCTCTAACCACTGTGTTTTTTTAATGTCTCTAAGTATATCAGCTGATTTGGATTTATCACCATTGTTTGATATGAGAGATCGTAATGAAATGACTAAATCAGCTGTTATGTGTCCCAGTGGCGGCATTATAGGCCCACCTGAGAAACCGGATACTCCCTCTTCAAAAGCTGAGAGCATTTCTTCAAAAGACATCATACCTATTACAGATGGAGCACCGATATCTTTCAGTATAACTCCAAGGTCACCCACAAGTTGTGCAGTATCATATTCTTCACCAGTACCCCTAATATGAAGTTTTTCAGGTAATCCGGCAACTTTGGCGGCATGTTTTCCTGCAAGATTTGCACTTTTTACTTTAAAAGCCTCTCCATATTCTTCTCCTAGACCGGCATCAGGGTGTACTATTTCAAGTGTTGAAGCCACACCTATTATGGCTGATATAATACCGTTTGGAGCCATTCCAGCACCTGCTTGAGCATCCATCATTGCTTTTGTGCTGATTTCAGCTCCTCTGGATGATATTTCCGGATAGCTTATATCTTCACCGAGATGACTGTGACCATAGAGTGGTCCGCCAGCAACTCCAAGTGGAAGTTTTCTGCCATCTACTTTGGTCAGGTTGCCTTCTTTAAAACATCATTTACCTGCAACTGACCGGTATTTTCATCAGTCAGCATGATGTTTACTCCGCGAAGTACTTCAGTAGTTATAGCGTTTGCTGCGCTCATGGCTGCAATGTTGGTCATTCCATGACTTTTTGTCAGCGCTTCAATTCTATCGTTTGTGATATTGTTTATATTGGATATAGCAGCTAGTGATGCAGCATAGGCTTCTTTCTCCAAAATATTCTCCCCCTTTATTATTAATGTATTGACAGTTGTAACAACTGTAATAGGTTATGTTTTTATTTCTTATATAATTAATTCGATTTATCCACCAGTACCCTTGTTGAGTTGTATAAAAAGAAATATAAATTTACAGATAATCAGATTCAACCATGTTACTTGAACCTATTAATATATCACAACTTGAAATTCCGAACCGTTTTGTCCGTTCTGCAACTCATGAATGGCTTGCAGAAAACAACGGAAAACCGACTTATAAGCTTGCAGAGATGTACGAAGAACTTGCCAGAAATGAAGTCGGACTTATAATTACTGGTTATTCATATGTAAACCCCAGAGGTAAAAGTGCAAATAATCAACAGGGGATTTATACTGACGATTTTATTGAACCCTACAGTCAAGTAGTATCAAGGGTTCACAGGTACAATAGCAAAATAATGCTCCAGATAGTACATGGTGGTCGACAGTCACTGGTCTCTAAAGACTATCCTGCTCTTGCACCATCTGCGGTGACCGATGAAGCGACCGGTATAACACCAGTTGAGATGAGTGAATCACAAATTCTTCAAACTATAGAAGATTTTGCCAATGCTGCAAGACGTGCAAAAGCCGCAGGTTTTGACGGTGTTCAACTGCACTGTGCACACGGGTTTTTGTTGAGTAACTTCATATCTCCCTATACCAATCGAAGAACCGATAAGTGGGGTGGTTCTGTTGAAAACAGGACAAAGATTATTACCGAAATCATCAAACGTATCCGTGGTATGACCTTAGATATGGATTATCCAATAACTGTAAAACTTAACAGCACCGATGGATTTGGTTCTGATTCTGACAAACCGGGTCTTGACATAAACGATACCATCCAGATTGCAAAAATACTGCAACAAAACGGTGTTAACGCTATAGAAGTAAGTGGCGGAATATTTGAAACACATCTGATGTCACAGCAAAATATCGATTCAGTGGAAAAAGAAGCCTATTTCAAGAAAAATGCAAAATTGATTAAAAACGCTGTAGATATACCGGTAATCCTTGTCGGAGGAGTAAGGTCTAAATACATTATGGAAAAAATAATTAGTGCAGATAATGCGGACATGATATCATTGAGCCGCCCGTTCATCTGTGAACCTGACCTTGTAGCAAAAATAAAAGAGGGTATTAGTGAAGAATCCCAGTGTGTATCCTGTAATCTCTGTTTCGATTCCACAGGAATAAAGTGCAATTATTTTAAAAAGAGTGAAACATCAACCTCGAGTTTAAATTAAAACAACATGAGACTGGACGTATATCTTGTTGAAAATGGCTATTTTACATCCAGAGGACGCTCCAAAACTGCAATTGCCAGTGGGAAGGTGAAAATCGATGGCAGGATTGTTAAAAAAGCGTCCAAGGATGTAAAACCAGAAAATAAAGTGGAAGTTGAAGAGGGATTTGATAGACCTCAGGGGTATTTTAAACTCCAGTTTATACAGGAAAAAACAGGAATAATCAGTAAAAACGATTATGTACTGGATATTGGTTCAAGTGCAGGTGGATTTCTTCTATACGCATCAGAAATCGCAGCACATATAAATGGAATAGAATTCAGCCGTTATTTTGAATCAGAACTGGGAAAAATATCATCAGAATATGGCAATGTATCCTTTGTAATCGATGATATATTCACTGTTACCATGGATAAATTGTCCAGTAGAAAAGTTGATGTTATTCTTAGTGATTTAACTCTTGAACCAATGGATTCTGTTCAAATACTTGAAAGGGTACTGCCACTGTTAAAACAGAATGGAAAATTATTACAGGTGACAAAAACAAAAGATATCAATACAAGAGCCATTATACTTGAAAAATTAAAGAAAATGGGTTTAACAATAATTGATGTTCTGGAACCTGAAAAGCAGGAAATCTATATAATTGCTCAAAAGTCTGGTTATTGATTATAATGTCTGTAAATATCTATGGTAGTGGAGCTCCCGTACGTCTTTTTGTTGCAGGATTGCACGGTGATGAATGGAAAGATACATCCGACATTTTATACAATCTAAAAACACCCAGACATGGTACACTGATAACCATTCCTGTAGTAAACAGTGGTGAATATGTATCAACCCTTGATGAAAACTATTATAAAAACCAGGGTAAATTAATAATCGACACTGTTATAAAATATCAACCAAGCATCTATGTGGAATTGCATTCCTACTCCGGTGAAAACATAATATATCTGACAGATAAAAACCGACTTAAAAATACTGGAGTACCTGCATACAGTAAACTTGATAATAATGTTTTACTCGGTTCAGTAGCTCCCTATATCAGGCGTAACTATTTTTCCAAAAAGGCACTGTGCCTATCATTTGAAATCAAAAAATCCGATGAAAAATCAAAACAATTTGCCGCTAAATTGGCTGATATAGTAAAAGAATGCGATTCAAGGGATGAATTTATACTATTTTTAAAACAGATATATCCAGAACAAGCAGAAAAAGCAATTGAAAATTATAAAAAATTTTATGGTTTGTAACACTGTTACAAACCAGTTCTTAAATATCACCTGCGACCTGGCATTTGGGGAGGTGTCATCCCTTCATATGTGTTTACATTGTGTTCAGGTTTGACTTCTGGAGTGGATTCTTTCTGTGACCGCAGTACATCATCAATGCGAAGTACCATTACTGATGCTTCTGATGCGGACTTGATGGCCTGTGTTTTAACTCTGAGCGGGTCTACAATATTATTTTCATACATGTCAATGACTTCACCGCTATTCAGGTTAAATCCGGCGTTTTTAATATTGCTGTGTTTTGTACGAAGTTCCAGAAGGGAATCTATTGAATCATAACCTGCATTGGTTGCAAGGGATTTGGGGATTGCTTCTACAGCATCTGCAAAAGCAGAAATAGCAAGTTGCTGACGTCCTCCTATAGATACAGCATAATCACGTAATCCAAGAGCAACCTCGATTTCGGAAGAACCTCCACCGGGTACTATTTTTCCATCTTCTACAACTGATTTTATAACCTTGAGTGCATCATCAATGGCACGTTCAATATTATCAGTAACGTGTTCTGTACCGCCGTGAATAGTAATTGTCACTGTTTTGTACGGACAGTCCTTGATGTAAGTCTTTGCATCATCAAATTCGCCTACCTGTTCCAGCAGTCCGGCAGTACCCAAATCAGTATCTTCCAGTTCATTTACATCCTGCACAATATGGGCACCTGTCGCCTGAGATAGGCTTTTCATTTCTGAATTACCTACTCTGCGTGCAGCATAGATTCCTTTGTCCTGAAGGTAGTGTACTGCTCTGTCGTCAAGACCCTTGGAACAGAACAAAACGTTTGCTCCGCTTGCTATGACAGATTCTGCCATCTTCTTGAGTTGAGCTTCTTCTCTTTCTGTATATGCTGACATTTCATCAGGTGAATTAATTTCTACTTTTGAATCAATCTGGGTCTTTTCGACTTCAATAGGTGCATCCACAAGAGCAATTTTTGCATCCTGTATCTTTTTTGGCATACTTGGGTGTAGTTTGCCCTTATTTAATGCAATACCCTTGATAAGCTCTGTATCACTGGCTTTTCCGCCAACTTCCTGATTGATTAGTATGTTATCTTCAATATTTACTTCACCATTGTCTTCGATTGCTGTGACAGCATCAACACAGATTTTTGGAAGGTAGTCACCATAGGATTCAGATGCTTTTCCTGTTATAGAGGTCTTGGCGATTTTTTCCAGTATTATTCTATCTCCATTGTCTGTGTCTATTGCAAAGTTTTCAAGGATTTCCTGTGCTTTATTTGCTGCCATCTTGTATCCTTTTGCAATAATTGTTGGATGAACACCTTTGTGAACCAGTTCTTCTGCTTTATCCATTAGTTCACCGGTCATTACAACGGCACTCGTAGTTCCATCTCCTGCAATATCGTCCTGGGTGCTTGCAACTTCAACAATAAGTTTTGCAGTAGGATGTTCAATATCCATTTCATCAAGGATGGTAGCACCATCATTTGTAAGAATTATATCTCCTACACCGTTTACAAGCATCTTGTCCATTCCTTTAGGACCAAGTGTTGACCGTACTACATTGGCAACAGCCTTTGCAGCATTAATATTCATTGATAAAGCGTCTCTACCCGATGTTCTTTGTTTGCTGGGGTCTAAGTACATCGGTTGACCATATTGTTGTCCTGCCATTGATTTTATCCTCCTGTGATAAATTTAATAACGATTATATAATCCTCAGTATAAATCTATGTATAAAAACTACTGTTATGGGTTCTATAAAAATATTGTGAAATAATACGATACAACCAAGAGGTAAAACAAAAAACTTTAATTTATAAATTATCAAAACAACTATACATGCTTAATTTTATAGGACTTGGACTCTATGATGAAAAAGATATATCGGTAAAAGGACTGGAAACCATTAAAAATGCAGATAAAGTGTACCTTGAGTTTTATACATCACACCTTTTTGGAACAGATATAAAAAAAATGGAACAATTCTACGGGAAAAAAATACATGTTCTCAAAAGGGAAGATGTAGAACAACATCCAGACTGGATTGATGAGGCAAAAGAGAAGAATATAGTATTTCTTACCGGTGGCGATTCCATGGTCGCCACAACTCATGTTGACCTGAGAATCCGTGCAATTGATAAAGGTATCTGGACATCAGTAATACATGGTGCTTCAATTGCCTCTGCTGTATGTGGACTTACAGGACTACAGAATTATCGTTTCAGTAAATCCACAACAATTCCTTTTCCTTATACCACAGGCAGAGGTAAAACAATTGTTTCTGAAGTACCTTATGACACGATAAAATCAAATTTTGAGCAGGGTTTACATACACTGGTTTATCTGGATATAGATATGGATAAGGGCTACATGTCTATTAATAAGGGACTTGAAATATTACAGGGAATAGATAAAAAACGCAGAAAGAATTTTATAAATGACAAAATTGCTGTAGGTGTAGCAAGAGCAGGGTCTGATAATCCTGTAATAAAGGCGGATTATATCAGTTCATTAATTGATTTTGAATTTGGTTCACCGCTACATATACTTGCAATTCCCGGTCCATTGCACTTTATAGAGGCAGAGGCACTGGTTAAACTGGCAGATGGTCCTGAACAAATTCTGGATTGAACCTGAAAAACTATATAACACTTAATTAATATAAACCTACAAAAATATTATTCTAAAGAGAGCAAACATGTCACGCGGTTCAGTAGGTGTTATATTTGGAGAAACCGGGACACTTGAATTCAAGTTCCTGGTATCAGAAAGTACTCCTGTTCACAGAGGAGAGTATGTAAAAGCTTGGCACGAATCCGATGGCTGGATTCTTGCACAGGTGATATTGATAAAGCGATACAGCGAAAAATATACACTCAAAGAGGCGAAAAACGGTTTAAGGAAAGACAAAAGCGGAGATAATATCGTAGCTGAAGCAACTGTTATAGGCAACAGGGACAGTTCTGGACTGCTCCGCGCACCTACAATACCTTTCAGTCCGGGAGACCCGATATACAAGGCTGATGATGAATTGATAAACAGTGTACTAGGATTATCCGGAAAAAAGGATATGAATATCGGATTGCTGGAAGGCACAAACATCCCTGTAAATTTAAGTGTCAACAGCCTTGTCCAGCGGCACTGTAGTATACTTGCAAAAACTGGTAGTGGTAAGTCCTATACTGCAGGTGTAGTTCTGGAAGAACTACTGGACAACAATGTTCCGCTTCTTATAATAGACCCACATAGTGAATATGCATCACTCAAAGACCCAGGGTCTGAAAAACAGGAAGACCTCGACAAGTATAATATTTCTCCAAAAGGATATGGTTCCGATATAACTATTTATACACCGGCAAACAAAGCAATAAATCCGGTGGCTGATGAAGCGTTCAGGTTGAACGGGAACAACCTTACGGTAAAGGAATTGACATCTATCTTTCCAGAGAGTTATACCAGTACACATGTTGGTATCCTTTATGAAGCCGTACAGAAACTCAGGTCAGAGATGGATACTTATACCATTGATGATATTATTTTTGAAGTTGGTAATGATAAAAGCAAGGCAAAGTGGAACGTTATAAACTTACTTGAGAGTGTACGTGATTCTGAAATACTTTCAACCACCCCGACACCAATCGAAGACCTACTCCAAAAGGGGAAAGCATCAGTTATTGATTTAAAAGGTGTATCTCCAGATCTTCAGCGCATGATTGTTGCTGAATTATGCAGTTCCTTGTTTGAAGCCAGAAAAATGGACAATGTACCACCCGGTATGCTGGTTATAGAAGAAGCACACAACTTTGCTCCTGAAAAAGGATTTAGCAAATCACCAAGTTCTGAAGTACTCAGAAATATAGCTTCTGAAGGGCGTAAATTCGGTCTCGGTATGATGGTTATATCCCAGAGACCTGCACGTGTGGATAAAAACGTGTTATCTCAGTGTGGGACACAGATTATCATGAAAGTGACAAATCCCAACGACCTCAAATCCATAAGTAAAGGTCTTGAAGGTGTTAATTCCTATGTTGAGGATGAATTGATACGACTCCCTCAGGGTGTTTCCATGCTTGTCAGCACCGACATAGAAAAACCTGTACTTGTGGATATAAGGGTTCGAAAATCACAGCATGGCGGTAAATCTGTTAATGTTTTGAAAGGAAAACAAAAGAAACAAAAGTCAAAGGAAACCAAACAAAAACAAAGTCCTCCTCCAAAGAAAACCCCTTCTGAACCTTCACAACCATCTGCAGATACTGGTGGCACATCTGCACCAAAACAATCTGAAACACCAGAACAAAATTCAGAGGATAAAGGCGGATTGTTCAAGAAAATCTTTGGTGCAAACAAATGATTCATGGAGGTTATTTTTGGTAGCTAATTTGAATGAAAAAGTAGATAGGTATCAGAGGCTACTCGAAAAAGCACTCGAAAAAGCAGAATTCATTCCGATTGAAAACTCACATATGTATACAGTTGCCAGTGATTTTTATACGATGGCAAAAGCATACTATGAGGACGGTATGCATTTTATCAAAATGAATGACCCTGTTAATGCACTGGCGTGTTTTAGCTATGGGCATGCATGGCTTGATGCTGGTGCAAAACTTGGTGTTTTCATAGTTGATGATGAAAAACTGTTTACCATATAAATCATTAAAAAGCCGGTAATTATAATAGTTATCAAAAATTTAATAAACCGACTAGTTAATAGGAAATTTGAACTATAAAATCAACAGGACTATAATCCACAAACGAGATGTAGGGAGAGGAGAAGAAGAATGCCAAATTATCATGTAACACTTGAAGCCGCTTGGTTGGTGAGAGATGTAAAAACAGCCGATGATGCAATCGGTGTAGCAATATCCGAAGCAGGGAAACGATTAAATCCAAAACTGGATTTTGTAGAGGTTGATGTAGGTACTACGTCTTGCCCTGCATGTGAAGAATCTTTCAGTAGCGTTTTTTTAGCTGCTGACACTGCAATCGTTGGTCTCATTCTTGATATGAAAGTATTTGATGCTGAAAGTGAAGAGCATGCATCAAGAATTGCCAAGTCTGTAATTGGTCGTACATTGCGTGATGTTCCTTTGAAGGTTATCGAGGTAGAAGAATTTGAATAAATTCAAGGGGATTTGACCTGATGGATAAAGCAATATCAATCGTGGGTCATACAGCTCTTGACTACCTGTTCAATGTAGAAAAAATAGCAGGACCTAATGAGTCCTTTCCTATACTTGATTATGCTATATCTTATGGGGGAGGTGCTGCAAATATTGCAGCTACAATTGCAACTCTTGGTGGAAAATGTCAGTTAATGTCTGGAATTGGTAATGACTTTAAAAGCAGTGGATATGAAGAGTATCTGACATCAACAGGTGTGGATTTATCCAACCTTTACAGAATGGAAGATGAAAAAAGTACAAAAGCATTTGTATTTACTGATAAGGACCACAACCAGTGTACCTATTTTCATTGGGGGCCATCAGCACGTTTAAAAGAGACAGATCCCCCATCACTTGATTTTGTTCATCTTGCTACATCTGAACCTGTATTTAATTCTAAAGTGGCTCAAAAGGCTGGATTTGTATCCTTTGATCCTGGTCAGGATTTGGTAACCTATACCTCTGAAATTCTTGAGACAATCCTTTACAATACCAATATCATGTTTGCAAACAAACATGAAATCAGAAGGGTATGTAACATGATAAACCAGCCTTTTGATAAACTTAAAGATATGCTTGATGTTGTTGTAGTAACCTACGATGCGGAAGGTAGTAGAATCTATACAGATGATATTGATTACTGGATTCCTGCGATACCTGTTAATGCAGTAGATCCAACAGGTGCTGGTGATGGGTATCGTGCAGGATTTTTACTAGCATATATCCAAGGATATTCGCTTGACAATTGTGGAAAAATAGGTTCAACTGTGGCATCATTTATAGTAGAAAAATCTGGTTGCCAGACAAATCTACCTGGCTGGAACGATGTTGAAAAACGGTGCAAATACTATTATGATTTAAATCTTTCAGATTAACCCTTTTTCTTTTAATCCATAAATATTTTATTTAAGTAAATAGGTATATTTAATACAGTCTTAAATATAATTATATCCCGAAGGTAGCAGTGATGGAGAACCCTATACAAACTCTGGTCTCTAAATTAAAATCCGGGCAAAAGAAACAATTTGTTTTGCCAGATTATGACCCTGAAATGCATGGTCATCTGGTTGATTATGAAGTTTCTGAGGATTATACAGAAATTGAAAGGTACTGGATAGACCAGCCCTATGTATTTGTCAGTATTGTTAAAGACCGCTGGATGAAATACTACAATATTGTAGAACCATCGCTTTATGAATATGAGAAATACCTGCTGGAGAAAGTATATGATGATTTGCAGGATATTCTTGTACTTGAAAATACTGATTTAGATAAGGATAAAGAAACCATCCTTATAGACAAAGCTCTTTCCCTTCTTTATCGTTATCATAAAACAATAGATATAACATCTATATACAAAATAACCTACTTTTTAAGGAGAAAATTTCTCGGATATGAAAGTATTCATCCCCTAATGCTTGATCCTTACATAGAAGACATATCATGTGACGGTGTTAATGTACCTGTTTATCTCTATCATATAAAATATCACAATATAATGACAAACATATCCTTTAGTGAAGAGCGATTAAATTCTTTTGTTATTAAACTCTGTCAGAAAAGCGGGAAGCAGATATCTATGGGAGAACCGCTTGTCGATGCTACAATGAGTGATGGTTCCAGACTTCAGGCGACTCTTGGTAAAGAGGTTACAACCCGGGGAAGTTCTTTCAGTATACGAAGATTTAGAAGTAATCCACTAACACCTATTGACCTTATAAGTTTTAACACCTCCAGTCTGGAAATAATGGCGTATTTCTGGCTGGTAATTGAAAATGGAAAAAATGCCATATTTGCAGGGGGCACTGCTTCTGGTAAAACTTCGATGCTTAATGCAGTATCATTATTCATACCACCTCTTACCAAAATAATATCTATTGAAGATACCCGTGAGTTAATGTTGCATCATGATAACTGGATTGCAGGTGTTACAAGAAAATCATTTACTAAAGATGGTACTTCTGAAATATCGATGTATGACCTTTTAAAGGCTGCTATGAGACAAAGACCAGAATACATTCTTGTGGGCGAAGTACGGGGTAAGGAAGCACTTACACTGTTTCAGGCGATGTCAACAGGTCATACTACCTATTCTACCATGCATGCTGGTGATGCACAGACAGTGGTGAACCGGCTGGAAAATGATCCAATAAATGTACCACGTGTTATGCTAAGATCAATTGATATCCTTTCAATCCAGAAGCAGACCTATGTTAATGAAAACAGAGTAAGAAGAACTCAGAGTATAGTTGAATTTACCGGTATTGACCCCAAGACAGGAGAAATCCGGATTAATGAACTTTATCGATGGGACCCTGTAAACGATAATTTCTACAGTACAATGAATTCTCAGGCCCTTAACCATATCATGCAGGTTAGAGGATGGAGTAAAGAAGGTATGTATAATGAGATCGAAAACAGGAAAAAAATACTTGATTATATGCGTGTTAACAACATGAGAGATTATATCAGCGTGTCCCTTGTTGTTCATGCCTATTCAACAAACCCAGAAGTTGTCATGGAGAGTATTGAAAACAATAATCTGGAATGGGTAATATCCAACAACATAGACAGTGATATAAAATGAATATTGTAGAGGTAACAGCCTATAGAATATTTGGCAATCTGGTTGATAAAAAAGTCAATAAAAATAAATATATTGACGTTAAGCACCAGTTGCGTCAGGCTGTTATACCTGTTCCAGTTGCGCAATATGTATCACTTGCATATTTTTATTCACTCATAATTGGTTTGGTAATCAGTTTTATAGGATTTTATGTAAGTCTTGTAGTTTTTTCAAATACAGGAGCTTTATTTGTATTTAAAGATTTGTTGCCAAATTGGACTGAAACGTATGCTTTAGAATTAATGGCTTGTGTACAGGGTATTTTAATATTTTTAATTGGCTTTTATACAACCTATTTTGTTTATCTTTCCATACCATCATTAAAAGTAAATATTCGTAAAACATCCATAGACCAGTCATTAATCCATGTAACTACTTACCTTTATGCAATGACTCGGGGAGGGGGATTGTCACTTTTTGATGTTTTCAAATCTCTTAGTAATCATAAACATATCTATGGTACAGCTGCTGAGGAGTTTTGGTACATTGTAAGAGATATGGAATATTTCGGACATGATATAATAACTGCTCTTCAGAATGCAAAATTAAGGTCTCCTTCACAAAATTTTAGAGAGCTTATAGACGGGTTAATTTCGATTTTGTCCAGTGGTGGGGATATAACTGCTTATTTGAAAAATAAAACCGAACAGTACCGTTCAGTGGCAAAAACCGAACAGCAGACATTTTTGGAAACACTTGGTATACTGGCTGAATCCTATGTATCTGTTTTTGTCGTAGCACCCCTCTTTCTGATGACAATCCTTGTAGTTCTTGGACTCCTTAACCCTTCCTCAATTATTATCATGTATTTGTTGATATATATCGCAGTTCCTTTCGGTACAATGGTATTTCTTATACTGCTTGATACCATAACATCAGACCAGCAAAAATTACCCGAAACCTATGTTACAGAAAAAAGCCTGAACGTTTTTGATGATGTACATGTTAAATCCTCCAAAATGGATGAAGAATTTATAAAAAAAATCGAATTTCAAAAGCGGATTAAAAAAATCAAAGATGGTCTGAAACATCCGATACATCTCATGCGCGGTAGACCTTCATATGCTTTTGTGGTAAGTATCCCTGTTGCCCTGTTTTATTTTTTAAATAACATAATTGGTAGGTATAAGTTCGATTTTAATATAGAACAGGTCAAATTATCTACTTTTTATATTGGTTTTGCTACATATATTGATGATTATATCTTTTATTCTGTACTGATTATGTTTGTACCTTTTATCGTGTTCCATGAGTTAAGGACTAAAAGAATCAGTCAGATAGAGGAACAGATTCCTGAATTTTTCAAAAAACTGGCAAGTATTAATGAAGCGGGAATTATGTTGATGGATGCCATATCAATGACCGCTCAATCCAAAGTGGGTATTATACACACAGAAATAGGTAAAATGAAAGAAGATATAAATTGGGGAACAAACCTTACACAGGCATTAAAAAAATTTGAATACCGTGTTCGTACGGATTTGACCCGGAGAATAGTGACTACTATTATAAAGGCAAGCGAATCCACAAATGATGTTACAAGTGTTTTAAACATTGCGGCAAACGATGCTGAAGTCCAGAAACAGATGAAAAATCAGCGCTCTACTGAAATGTATGTTTATGTTTTTATTATCTATATGGCGTTTTTTGTGTATCTTTTTATTGTGTATATCCTTACTGTGCATTTCCTTCCTTCCATGCCATCGACAATGGGTGATTCAGTTGCAGGAATGACGATGGTTAATAGTATAAATATTGAAGAATATGAGATGCTTTTCTTCCATGCTTCCATGATTCAGGGATTTTGTTCAGGACTTGTAGCAGGTCAGATGGGAAACGCAAGTGTCAATTCAGGTCTAAAGCACTCAATTATAATGATTGTCTCTTCTTATGTATTATTTGCACTATTAATTTAATCGGAGAATGATATGAAAATGCAAAAAAATCTAAAGCCTTTATTTGAAAACTCGGATGCAGTTACCGAAGTTGTAGGTGAAATATTGATGACAGCGATTGTTGTTCTTGCTTTTTCTGTATTGTCCATTTTTGCATTTTCATATCTTGATATTACCGAAAAACCTCATGTTGATGTGGACGGCTGGGTAAATGTTGAATCAGATGTTATAAACCTCAGGCACAGCGGTGGTGAAGTTGTTGATACAAAAGATATGAAGATTATCATAAGCCTTAACAACAGTACAAGGAAGGAAATCGTCTCTGATGGTATTGGTTCAATCTACAATAAAAACACATGGCGATTGGGAGATGTAATATCTATCAACACTTCAAGTAAATGGAATGAAGATATTAAACAAAACGATTATGTGGAATCCACCATTGTACATACAAAATCAAATATTGTGATTGAGAATGGTGTTTTGCTTGGTGAAGATATTGCAGAAGGGTATAATGGAGAACCAATAGATCCTCCTGAAGGGAGAGAATCCGCATATTATATTGAATATGTTGTTGATAGTGTTGGAATTGAAAGCGGGAATAATAGATTATATTTTAATTTTAGTATTATTAATGGGGAAAAAGTGGAAATAATTGACACAAATACAAGTATTAAATCTAATCATATAAAAGTAAACGGTAATAATATTAATGAAGTAGAAAGCGTCAATGTCAGTGGAGACAACAATGGGATTACGATACAATCAAGTGGAAATATATTTGCAAATGACTATTATTATGTCGATGATAAAGATGAATCTGACATATCAGTAACGTTTTCTTTTGATGATGGAAGTAAAAAACATTTCTACTTCAAAGGAGAGTGAGGCAAATCCGACATGAAGTCCTTAACAAATTCAGACACTGCAATTTCCACAGTTGTTTCAGCGGTATTGATACTTGGGCTTATTGTTACTGTAGCTACTATTATAAACGTCAGTTACATACCCGAGTGGAAAACAGATACAGAATATTCTCATATGACAGATGTACTCAATGACATGTTGGATTTGAAATCCAGTATCGACCTTCTATCTACTGTTGACAGCCAGAATACAACCATGAGTGTGCCTGTGAAGATGGGTGGAGGAGAGATTCCAATTGTAGCACCCGGAAAATCCAGTGGTACGCTTGCAGTAAACGATTATAATTATTATCTTACTGTTAAAGCTAATAATAGTTCTGGAGAAGTGTACAATAGCAGTAATTATTTAGGTTCTATCAGTTACCGCTCAAATAACAACTATTACGTTGACAAGGTTTTTGGATACGAAAATGGAGCATTGATTGTTGCACAGGATAACAGGTCGATTATGAAACTGTCCCCTCAAATCACTCTTCAGAATAAAGGTAACATAAGTCTAGTTATAAACGCTGTAAGTATTAAAGGGGATACAAACACCATTAGCAGCAATAATATAGAAGAAGTACAGCTAACATCAAAATCAAGTTTTTCACATACATTATACCAAGATAGTAATTTAAAACAGGTTTCTGTAATAGTCAGTTCCGCTTATCCGGGTGCATGGGAACAGTATTTTAATACCACTGCAAAATCAGAAGGACTAACATATAATATTGATTATAAATTAAAAAATACAAACAGGAATACTGTCAATTTTACAGTCTTAAAAGATCCTATAGACCTGACAGTAACAAAGGATTCATTTATAGCAAGACTTACGCCTCTTTTAAATACACGATAAATCAGGCTATAGGGGCTCAACTTTTTAATAGGATTATTACATTCATTAACAATAGGGGGATTAAAATTGAATAAAGAAGTCATGCTCTATGACAAACTTGACGATAACAAAGTACAATGTAAAATTTGCAGCCACCGGTGCACAATAGCACCCGGTAAAAAAGGGTTTTGTCAGGTAAGGGAAAACCAAAACGGAACACTTTATGCCCTGAATTATAATGTTGTATCCAGTGAAGCTATTGACCCGATTGAAAAAAAGCCATTATATCATTTTTATCCAGGGTCGTTATCTTACTCACTCGGTACAATAGGGTGCAATTTCAGGTGCAAACACTGTCAAAACTGGGTAATTTCCCAATGTGAACTAGATACATCCCAAACTATCGAAATAACACCTGAACAGGCAATTGATCGTGCATTAAATTATAACGCAGACAGCATATCATGGACCTACAATGAACCAGCTATCTGGTTTGAATACACCTATGATTCTGCAAAACTTGCCAAAGAAAATGGTATATCCACTGTCTATGTAACAAACGGCTATATCACACCTGAAGCATTGAAAATGATATCACCATACCTTGATGCTTACAGTGTAGATATAAAGGCTTTTAACGAAGAATTTTATAAAGACATTGCAAGTGCAAAACTCCAGCCTGTTCTGGAATCTACAAAACTTGCTAAAGAACTTGGAATGCATGTAGAGGTAACCTATCTGGTTATACCAGAACTTAATGATACACGCGAAGAAATCCAGCAGTTTTCAAAATGGGTTGTTGATAATGTGGGTGTTGATACTCCGGTTCATTTTTCGCGATTCCAGCCTCTTTATAAAATGAAGGATTACCAGCCCACACCAATCGAAACTCTTGATATGGCATCTAATACGGCAATTGAAGAAGGTATAAAATACGTGTATCTTGGAAACGTTATGCATAGACGGGTTAATACATTCTGTCCAAATTGTGGAAAGATGTTAATTAAACGGGGTATGGGTGTAGAACAGTATAATATAAACAATAACAACGAATGCCTGTATTGTGGAGAAAACATTCCAGTGGTTGCCGGTTTTCTCTAACAATACATTTTTTTAAACACATTAGAAAAAACTGAAAGAGCAAAAGATTTAAGTTAGAGTAATACATTAGGAGTGTTCGCAACACGATAGGCGTACTGAAAACACAAAGAGCCGCCATAACTTAGCTGGTAGAGTGCTCGGCTGTTAACCGAGTTGTCACAGGTTCGAGTCCTGTTGGCGGCGTCATTACTCTATTTTACAGGGCCCATAGCTTAGTCTGGTTAAAGCGCTCGGCTCATAACCGCGTGACCACCGGTTCGAATCCGGTTGGGCCCATTTGGTTGATTTTTGACAAATAACTCTTATATATGGGGATGTAGGATTACTAAATCAAACAATTATATATTAAGTTAAAAAATATAGGAGATTTCTGATGAAACAAAAACTTATAGCTATATTTCTGGCGTTCATCATGGTTGGTTCGGTTATTCCCTACCTTTTCAGTGGCTCCAGCCAACCGGAGGGAAACAATCCAGCAGATCAGACCAACGCACCGGGGTTTGAATCGGTATCTGGAAAACACGTAGACCATAAATTTAATTCTATAGATGATGCAATGGAAATGACACCTGAGGGGGTAATGTCAGCACAGTACTTTGATATTTCAAAAATAAGAGGAACACCCATTGAAAACTTGATCAATCTAAATAGAACTGCTCCACAGGGTATGTATAATGCAAACATCACAAAGACCTACTCTGCAAGTTATAATGATTCCCAGTTCCAGTTACATACATTCACACCAGAAATTGTTGCTTTCCAGTACACATCAAATTCATACGACGGTTATCAGCTTCTGGGTCGTGGTAAAGGGATGTTTAATGTAATAGGAAACCCGACAATACTTGGTAGTGAAGAAAAGGTTAAGGATGTTATCGATGTACTCTCAACAAACTCTGAAAATACTGACAAATTCGATAGGATTATAAGTTATAGCAATCCTGATGCAGAGATACAAGTAGTACAGGATATACCCAATGATTTTGCTGACCAGTATTATCTGGGAATCAATAAACTCAGAAATAACAATTACCAGCGCAACATTGTTTATCTGAACCCTTCTAACAGTACTATGGATAATATATCCCAGCTTGAAGCAAATAGTACAGAACGTGGAGTGGAATTTAATACTACTACAGAGGGTGATATTACAAAAGTAATGGTTGAAGGTAATTTAATGAGTGTTATAAGTGAACCACAACCACATTCCAGTATGAATAACACCAATCAAACCCAGCCATGATTATGGCGTAAAATATTTAACTAAAAGCCACAATTCATAGCCAGCACTTAAGCTGAATATATAGCAGTCAAAAACAAACGATGAATAATGAAAAATTATGATTTAATATCATAATTTTGAAGGAGATAAAAACATGAAAAAGTTTGACGTACCAGAAGAATTACAAAATAAAGCACTTGAAGCGGTAGAGTTAGCAAGAGACACCGGAAAAATCAAAAAAGGAACAAATGAGTCCACGAAAGCAGTAGAGAGGGGAACTTCTAAACTGGCAGTGATTGCTGAAGATATAGACCCTGAAGAAATAATTGCTCACCTACCACCACTGTGCGAAGAGAAAAATATCCCATACATATTCATATCCCAGCAAAAAGAACTTGGTTCAGCATGTGGACTTGAAGTTGGCTGTTCTTCCGTTGCTATTACTGATTCTGGCAAAGGAAACGAAATCATAAATGATATTGCTGAAAAAGTAGAATCCTTAAAATAATTTAAATAAAAACTATAAGGAGATTCATAAATGGCAGAAGAAGATTCTGGCTATGCAGCCGAAGTTATTGATGTAGTCGGAAACACCGGTATGCATGGAGAAGCCAGCCAAATTCAATGTCGTATTCTGGAAGGACGCGACAAAGGAAGAGTAATTACCCGTAACTGCATGGGACCTGTCCGGGTTGGAGATATAATCGTATTGATGGAAACATCAAGAGAAGCAAAGAAACTAACAACAAGGTGATTGTAAATGGAACAAAGAAAATGTTCATTCTGTGGAGAAATGCTTGAACCCGGCACTGGAAAACTCTACGTAAGAAAGGACGGAGCATCCTATTATTTCTGTTCATCTAAATGTCAGAGTAATTACAATCTTGGAAGGCTTCCAAGGCGTACAATCTGGACAGAACAGGGACGTATTTATCTCAAAAAATAATGAAGTGGTTTGTAGGTGTTTAAATGGAACAGACATATGTAATGGTTAAACCAGATGGTGTCCAGCGCGGACTTATCGGTGAAATAGTATCAAGAATCGAAAAACGCGGTTTAAAAATCACCGCAATGAAGATGCACCAGATAGATGAAGAAACTGCGAGGGAACACTATAAAGAGCACTCAGATAAGCCATTTTTTGAACCACTGGTAGAATACATCACTTCAAGTCCGTCCGTATCCATGATTGTTGAAGGAGAGAATGCAATAACAATAATGCGTTCAATGAATGGTGCTACAAAACCTATAGAAGCTCAGCCGGGTACTATACGTGGAGACTTCGCGATTGAAACAGGGAGAAATATAGTACATGCTTCTGATTCAAAAGAAACCGCAGAATATGAAATAGCACTCCATTTCAGTGAATCAGAAACCACCACCTACTCCAGAATAGATGAAGTGTGTCTTTACGAATAAATACGGCAACACTTCATCACTCTATCTTTCTTTCTTTAGATTTATATTTGTGTAGGTAAATACTATAATTTAATCTTGGAATTTTAGCCGGGCGCTATACCAGGAAGGGGTTAATTATGAACGAAAAATCCAATTTAAGAACTCCTATTGTAAGTGTTATGGGTCATGTGGACCACGGTAAAACTACATTACTTGATAAGATACGTGGTACTACTATAACTTCTGGAGAAGCAGGTGCGATTACCCAGCATATCGGTGCGACAGAAGTGCCCATCGATTTAATATCGAAAAAATGCGGGGATTCAAACCTTGCCAACAAATTCATTGTACCTGGATTGCTGTTCATTGATACCCCCGGACATCATGCGTTTACATCACTAAGAAGCCGTGGAGGAGCACTTGCTGACCTTGTTATTGTTATCGTTGATATCAATGAAGGCTTCATGCCGCAGACAAAAGAGAGCCTTGAAATTTTAAAAAGGTTTAAAACTCCCTTTGTAGTGGCTGCAAACAAAATGGATAGAATACACGGCTGGAACCCTACACAGGATTCACCGTTTTCAGCAACATACCAAAATCAGAGCCAGCGTGTAAAGGATATACTCGATCAGAAAGTGTATGAAATTGTCGGGGAACTTTATGAGGCTGGTTTCAATTCCAACCGTTATGACAGGGTAACAGATTTCCAGAGAAATATTGGTGTTGTACCCATAAGTGCGTCAACAGGTGAAGGAATACCAGACCTTTTAATGGTTCTTATGGGTCTTGCACAAAAATTCCTCGAATCAGACCTTAGTTATGATGCTGACGGTCCCGGTGTAGGTACTGTTCTTGAAGTTAAAGAAGAAAAAGGACTTGGTGCTACCATAGACCTCATCCTGTACGATGGTAAATTAAGGAAAGGAGATACCATTGTTATAGGAAGCTCAGGAGAGCCGATAAAGACCAAAGTCAGGGCTCTTTTGAAACCGAACTATCTATCTGAGATACGAACCGAGGAAAAATTCAGACAGGTTAATGAGGTTACAGCGGCAACGGGTGTTAAAGTTTCAGCACCAGACCTTGAAAATGTCCTTGCTGGTTCTCCTATAAGAGTTGCAACCGAGGATGTTGACAGGGTGGTTGATGAGGTTAAAAAAGAACTTGAAGATATTAAAATATCAACCGAAAGTACAGGTCTGACCATAAAGGCTGATACCATTGGTTCACTGGAAGCGCTTGCAAACGAACTTGCTGAAGAGGAAATACCCATCAGAAAAGCCGAAGTTGGTGACATATCACAGCGTGATATTATCGAAGTCTCGGCTATTGAAGACCAGTATTATTCAGTAATTGTTGGTTTTAATGTCAAGGTTTTACCCGATGCAAAGGAAAAAGCTCAATTTTCAGATATCAAACTGTTTGTTAATGATGTTATCTACAAGCTGATTGATGACTATAAAGAATGGGTTGAAGAAAAGAAAGCGCTAAGCCAAAACACCATATCAGAAATGATAGTCAAACCCGGAAGATTTACAATTTTACCCGATTACGTATTTAGACAGAGCAAACCTGCCGTTGTAGGTGTCAAAGTAAATGGTGGAATTATAAAGACCAATGTTAATGTAGCCAAAAAAGACGGCACAGTTGTAGGAAAAATCAAAGGTATACAATCTGAAGGAGAGAATGTAGGCGAAGCAAAAGTCGGTATGGAAGTGGCTGTTGCAATAGAAGGTCCGGTGGTAGGTAGGCAAATAAAAGAAAATGAAATGCTATACGTTGATGTACCAGAAAAACATGCAAAGATACTTGAACATGAATTGTATGATTCATTGAAAGATCATGAAATAGAAACCCTTGAGAGTTTCCTGGAAATCAAACGTAAAAATGACCCATTCTGGGCAAAATAATTTATGTTTTAAAACTGGTTAAAAATAAAATTAAAAGGAGGTATATAAAAATGGTAAATTTTAAAGTTATAGTTTCAGATCCAAAAACAAAATCGTACCAATTTGATGTTACCGGTGATGAGGTAAATAATATTATTGGAAAATCAATAGGTGAAACACTTGATGGTAATCTGGTAGGACTTCCGGGTTATACATTAAAAATCACCGGCGGAAATGATAAAGATGGTTTTACCATGAGGGGAGACCTTCCTGGTGCGAAAAGGCATAGGATACTGATGTCTGGAGGAGTAGGTGATGAGCCAAAATCCAAAGGTGAACGTAAAAGAAAATTTGTTCGTGGAAAGGAAATATCCAGTGACACTGTGCAGATAAACACAAAAGTTGTAGAATACGGTGACAAATCAATCGATGTTATTCTCGGCGGTGGAGAAGAAGCTGCTGCTGAAGAATAAAAATATGAAATAATGTTTTTTAGGAGTGGTTCAGATTCTAATCACTCTTTTATAATTAGATTAATTTTTTCCCTGCTTCAGGACCAGATTTACATTCATATACGTTGGTAATTTTCATTTCTACAAGATGTTTGGCAGGATATTTGTCACCCATCTCTTTAACCATATTATACATTCTGTTGTAATCTCCACCACTGGATTTTATTTCTATATCCCCTTTTATCTGATAACATCCACTTGTTTCTGTATTCCATACAAAAATGGATGCTTTTGGATTTTCCTGTAAATTAGAAAGTGTTTTATCGAAATAATTATCCGCTACCCAGATAGTTTCATCATCCATTAATTTGCAGAATCCAATCGGAACAACATTTGGGACACCATCTTTAGATGCAGTAGCAAACGGGAAAATTTTGATTTTTGAAAAGTCCTCTTTCATCTTCTCATCAAGTTTAACCATATTTATAATCACCCAATATAAACAGGGTGCTGGTTATATATAAAAGGATTTAATATGGAAAAACCAATAAAGTAGTCAGGAATTTTCAGAATTTAATTGTAAATTTTAAGAAACTTTGTCCAGGAAATGGTGATGGAACCTTAAGTCGTCCGTTAGTTCAGGGTGGAATGCAAGAGCCATCAGGTTACCCTGTTCGGCGGCGACAACATAATCATCAATTTTTGCCAGTGTTTTTACATCTTCTCCGTATTTTACAATTGCAGGAGCACGTATAAAAATGGCAATGTATGGTGAATCAAAAACTGACACATCAAGTTTTGTTTCAAATGATTCTCTCTGCCTTCCGAATGCATTCCTGTTAACAGTAGTGTCCATAAGAGATAGTAAATACTGACGGGTTTTTTGTACCTGTCCTTCTCCACTCTTTGCCATAAGTATCAATCCGGCACAAGTACCCATGATAGGTACACCATCTAATGCGGCTTTTTTTATTTCATCTGCTATCCCTTCATAAACAAGGAGATGACCGAGTGTTGTACTTTCACCACCTGGTAAAACAAGTGCATTACAGGTAGGGGCAATACCACTATGCTTTATGGTAACAACTTCTCCTTTTTCACCGCGTTCAGAAATAGCTTTTTTTAAAGCATCGACATGTTCAGAAACATCACCCTGTAATGCAACTACACCTACACGCATATTGAAACCATCTTAAACTAAAAATTAAGGATAAAATATTTAGTATCCACGGGACTGAAGGATTTGATTTTCTTCAATAGTGTCGGTACTGATACCTCTCATACCAGACCCGATTCCCTTGGATATCTCATAGAGTTTAGCAGGGTTGTCATAATTGTTTACAGCTTCTACAATTGCACCTGCCATTTTTTCAGGGTTTTCTGCTTTAAATATTCCAGAACCTACAAAGATACCATCCGCACCAAGTTTCATCATAAGCGCTGCATCGGCAGGTGTGGCTATGCCTCCTGCTGCAAAATTGACAACCGGAAGCCTCCCAAGGTTTACAGTTTCCTCAACAAGCTCATAAGGTGCTTCAATATCTCTGGCAACCATCATTAATTCTTCTTTAGATTTACCAGAATACTCGCGGATTTCACCCATTATTTGTTTCATATGATGTACTGCCTGACTTACATCTCCTGTCCCGGCTTCACCTTTTGTGCGAATCATGGCAGCCCCTTCATTGATTCGTCTCAGGGCTTCACCTAGATTGCGGGCTCCACTGACAAAAGGTACTGTAAACTGGGTTTTGTCTATATGATATCTGGTATCTGCTGGAGTCAGAACTTCTGACTCATCAATCATATCAACACCGATTGATTCAAGAATTTCGGATTCAACCGTATGTCCAATACGGGATTTAGCCATAACCGGAATCGTTACTGAATCAACAATCTGGGATACAATTGCGGGGTCTGCCATCCTGGCAACACCGCCAGCTTCTCTTATATCTGCAGGTACGGATTCAAGAGCCATTATAGCGACTGCGCCTGCCCTTTCAGCAATTTCTGCCTGTTCAGGTGTTGTGACATCCATTATCACGCCACCTTTTTGCATTTTGGCAAACCCGCGTTTTATCAATTCAGTACCATGTCTTAAATTTTCTATTTCCATCAAAATCAACCCTTGTTATCGAATTATGGTAATTTGTAGTAATTATTGAAGGTGTTTATTTAGTTATCATCATCTTTTTTAATTCTTGCGACCCCGATAACTTTATCGTTTTCTCTCATGTTCATAATTTTAACACCCTGTGTATTTCTGCCCTGTACCCGGATATCCTTAACAGGTATACGTATTACAAGACCCTGATAGCTTGTAACAACAATATCATCGTCATCTCTAACAGTTTTAACATTTATCACAGGACCGTTTCTGGGTGTCATTTGGATGGTGGTAACACCACGTCCGCCTCTGTTCATTCTCCGGTACTCTTCAAATTTGGTACGTTTTCCATAACCATTTTGAGTGATTGTAAGAAGCTTTACATTCTCATTATCAGATGTAGTATCCATACTTATAACTCTATCATCTGGATTTAGCCTTATACCCCGTACACCCTGTGCAGCTCTACCCATGGGTCGTACATTGGTTTCTGCAAATCGGATGGCTTTGCCTGTACTGGAAACTAGTATTATATCGTTTTGACCATCGGTTAAAATGACATTTACCAGTTCATCATTATCAGTCAAGTTGATAGCTATAAGACCGGATTTTTTACGGGATTTGAAACTCGATAATGGTGTCTTTTTCACAGTTCCGTATTTTGTAGCCATCAATAGGTTCCAGTCATCTGAAAACTCTTTTACCGTTATCATGGATGATACTGCTTCATCATTTTCCAGTTCAAACAGATTAACAAGCGCTTTACCGCGTGATTGTTTGCTTCCCTGCGGAATTTCATAAACTTTTTTACAGTTCACTCTGCCTTTGTTTGTGAAAAGAAGAAGATAATCACGGGTTGATGCTACAAATACATCTTCTACGAAATCGTCGTCCTTGACATTTATACCCGCAACACCACGACCACCACGGTGCTGTTTGGAGTAGGTGGTAACAGGCAGACGTTTAATGTAGCCACTATTGGTAATTGTTATCAAAACATCTTCTTCAGGTATGAGGTCTTCTTCACTGAGTTCCTCACCTGATGGCTGTATATCAGTACGTCTTTCATCCGCATAATTTTCTTTCAGTTCGGTTAGTTCATCTTTTATTATGCTGTATTTTCTGGAATCACTTGCTATTATTTCTTTCAGGTCAGCAATTTTTTCAACCAGCTCGTTATATTCACTTTCGATTTTATCCTGCTCTATAGCGGTTAAATTTTGCAACCGCATATCAAGGATTGCTTTTGCCTGTGCTTCATCAAGCTGGAATTTTTCTATCAACCCATCTTTTGCTTCAGGGGTTGTTTTTGAATTTCGAATGAATGAAATAACTTCATCAAGGTTGCCAAGACATATTTTTAATCCGTCAAGGATATGAGCTCTTTCTTCTGCTTTTCTTAACTGATATTGACTGCGTTTCTGGATAACATCCATCCTGTGATTAAGATAAATCTGCAGAAGCTCATAAAGGTTTAGTACTTTGGGAACACCGTCGACCAGTGCAAGATTGATGATACCATAGGTTACCTGAAGCTGGGTGTGTTTGTATAACTGATTTAGGATAACATTTGGATTGGTATTGCGTACCAGTTCTATGACAACTCGGATACCTTCTCTGTCGGATTCATCTCTAAGATCTGAAATACCCTGTATTTTTTTATCCCTTACAAGGGATGCGATGCTTTCAATAAGGTTAGCTTTGTTAACCTGATAGGGTAATTCAGATATAACAATCCTATGTTTGTCGTTTTTCATTTCCTCGATATCTGCAACCGCGCGTATCTTGATACGACCGCGTCCAGTTTCATAGGCGGATTTGATACCGTCTGTACCAAGAATTGTTCCGGCTGTCGGGAAATCGGGTCCTTTTATCGCGGTTCTGAGTTCTGATATTGATACATCCGAATTGTCAATCATCATCAACAACCCGTCTGCCACCTCTTTCAAACTATGAGGCGGTATATTGGTCGCCATTCCGACTGCTATACCTGTAGAACCATTGACAATAAGGTTTGGAAGTTTGGCTGGAAGAACTGTGGGTTCTGTCAACGCTCCGTCATAATTGGGCTGGAATGGTACAGTTTCCTTATCAATATCAACAAGCATTTCTTCAGAAATTTTTTCCATGCGAACTTCTGTATAACGCATTGCTGCTGCAGAATCACCATCTATAGAACCGAAATTACCCTGGCCATCTATCAAAGGGTAGCGCATGGAGAATTGCTGTACCATTCTTACAAGCGAGTCGTAGACAGCCATATCACCATGAGGGTGGAACTTACCAAGCACATCACCAACAACACGTGCGGACTTTTTGTACGGCTTGTCATAGGTAATCCCAGCTTCCTTCATGGAATACAGGATACGCCTGTGAACCGGCTTTAACCCGTCACGAGCATCAGGGAGTGCCCTGCCTACTATGACACTCATCGCATAATCGATGTATGATTTTTTCATTTCCTCTTCGATTAACACGGGACTGATGTCTTCACCGGTATCAGTTTCCTGGACATCGATTTCTCCTGAGTTGTCATCGTTATAATTATCGTTTTCTGCCATTGATTATAACCTCATATCTTATTAATCATACATCAAGATTGACAACTTCTGTTGCATGTTTTTCAATAAACTGACGTCGCGGTTCTACTTCTTCACCCATAAGTATGGAAAACATCTCATCAGCTGCTGCAGCATCTTCCATTGTTACCTGTGTCAGTTTGCGGGATTCTGGATTCATGGTGGTAGCCCATAACTGTTCTGGATTCATTTCACCAAGACCCTTATATCTCTGGATAGATGAGCCTTTTTCTCCAAGTTCTTTAAGTTTTGCATTCTTTTCCTTTTCGGTATGGATATAGAATTCTTTTTTACCTTTTTTAATGCGGTATAGTGGTGGCTGTGCAATATAGACATAGCCATTGTCAACCATTTCGTTCATGTAGCGGAAAAAGAAAGTTAAAATCAGTGTCCTTATATGTGCTCCATCTACATCAGCATCCGTCATAATGATAACTTTGTGATAACGTGCTTTGTTGATATCAAAATCTTCGCCTATGCCTGTTCCCATTGCAGTAATCAGGGATAGTATTTCATTGTTTTTTAACACTTTTGAAAGACGGGCTTTTTCCACATTTATTATCTTACCTCTGAAAGGCAATATTGCCTGAAACCTGCGGTCTCTTCCCATTTTTGCGGAACCACCGGCTGAATCCCCTTCTACAAGAAAGATTTCTGAAACTGATGGATCGGTTTCTGAACAATCTGCAAGTTTACCGGGAAGTGTACTTACTTCAAGTGCACTTTTTCTTCTTGTAAGTTCCCTAGCTCTTTTTGCAGCCTCTCTTGCTCTTTTTGCAGACAGTGCTTTTTTAATAATAGAATTTGCTATCTTGGGATTTTCTTCCAGATATCTGGATAATTCTTCTGTGACTAGTGATTCCACAACGCCTTTAACATCACTGTTGCCGAGCCTGGTTTTCGTTTGCCCTTCAAATTGTGGATCTGGTATTTTTGCACTTATAATGGCTGTTAATCCTTCTCTGATATCCTCTCCTGTTAGCCTGACATTACCTTTCTCAATTTCATTTTTCCTGATATAATCATTTGCCACTCTCGTAAGAGCGGTTTTGAAACCAATTACATGAGTTCCACCTTCATGGGTGTTAATATTGTTTGCAAATGAATAAACATATTCACCGTAGCTGTCAGTATATTGGAGGGATATTTCAACAATTGTCCCATCACTTTCTCCTTCAAAATAAATGGGCTCTTCATGAATGGGTGTCCTGTTTTTATTCAGGTGTTTGACAAAGGATACAATTCCACCATCATACTGGAATACATCTTCTTGCCCTTCTTCACTCCGCTCATCTTTGATGGTGATTTTTATACCTTTGTTTAGGAATGCAAGTTCTCTTAACCTTGTGGATAATGAATCATAATCAAATTCTGTGGATTCAAATATTTCTGAATCTGGTTTGAATGTAAATTTTGTACCAGTACCTTCAGATTCTCCAAGAACCTGTACTTCTGTTTTAGGATAACCTTTTTCATAATGTTGATAGTAGCGTTTACTATCGCGTTTTACTTCAACATCCAGCCATTCAGAAAGACCGTTTACAACGGAAACACCAACTCCGTGAAGTCCTCCTGAAACCTTGTAGCTGTTTTTATCGAATTTACCTCCTGCATGAAGCAGTGTCATTACAACTTCAAGTGCAGATTTGTTGTATTTGGCATGTGTATCTACTGGTATACCTCTACCATCGTCTTCAAGGGTCACACTGCCGTCAGAATTTAGGATAGCATTTATTTCAGAACAGTAGCCTGCAAGAGCTTCATCGATACTGTTGTCCACTACCTCGTACACGAGATGGTGGAGCCCTCTGCTGTCAACGCTTCCGATATACATACTCGGACGTTTACGTACAGCCTCTAGCCCTTCAAGAACTTGGATATTAGTTGAATCATAAGCCTGTTTATCAGCCATAATAATGAATCTCCGTGAAAATCGGATTATTGTCTTTAAAAATATTCTTTACGTTAAAAATCTGATTAAACCATTTATAAACCAGATTGAATTAAAAATTTTATATTGATTTTGGCTGGTTTTGTTTTTTAGCCTTTCAAGACTGACCTATATATGCGTTCATTACTAATAAATGTTTATATAAAATTTGGTTTAAAAGTTGTCGGATTAAATCATTTAGTAGGACACAGGTATTCAGTGTTTTCAACACATTTTTCACATTCAAATTCAAGGGTGACATGTTTTATGTAATATTTTTCAAGTTTTTCCTTAATCTCTTTTTTTATGTTTTCTATTTTATCCATGTTCTGTTCATTGGTTAGTATGTGTGCTGTTAGAGCATTTACATTCGAACAGATACTCCATAGATGAACGTGATGAACTTCATATACACCGGCTGTATTTTCTATTTCGTCTATTACATCATGCAGTTTGACTCCTTTGGGTGTAAATTCCAGCAGTATTCTGAAACTGTCTTTTATAATCGGAAATGCTGAAAACAATATCAAAAATGCTATTAAAACACTCAATATCGGGTCGATGATTATCTGTCCCGTGAAAAATATCCATACAGAGGCTAAAATTATTGCTATTGATGATACGGTGTCAGTAAGAACATGCAAAAATGCACTTCTTACATTCAAATCATGGCTTCCGTGTAATCTTAAAGTTACATATACGTTTACAATTAAACCAAGCAGTGCAACCAGAAGCATGGTTGCTCCTTGAACCGGCTGGGGGTTGATGAACCTGTGATAGGCTTCCCAGAAAATCCATCCACTAACACCAATCAGCAGAAAACCGTTCATTAGCGCTGCAAATATTTCTACTCTGTGGTAGCCGAAGGTTTTTGTTTTTGTAGGAACCCGCTGGGAAATTTTTACTGCTCCCAGACTCGCAAAAAGCGAAAAAATATCCCTGAACATATGTCCTGCATCACCAAGTAGGGACAACGAACCTGAAATATACCCACCAATAACTTCTACAACGAAAAAAATAGAGGTCAATATTATACCGATTTCCAGCGATTTTTGAACATCGCCTTTTTTCATATTTTCGTTGTCTGAATCTCCCAATTTATACCCTGTGTATATAGTATAAATTCAGAAAATAATAGTTTTATGCTCTTTAAAATTTGGTATTAATTGGTTTGTAGTAAATAAAAATTTAAATTATAAACATATTAATTTTTAATATTATGTATAAAGAAGTAAATGATTATTGGCATTAGTTTACGTCATTGCAATTGATAAAATTGATAAACATAAACATCAGTTTTTATTATCAATTACATTCGTGAGATAACCTCACCGGGTGTAACGCCATACCCTCTATTCCCTTCACAGATCTGGGAATTGCTTTCTTCATGATGTTGTAAGCTCCATTC
>NZ_JAHENT010000036.1 GCF_018609725.1 Methanohalobium sp.
AACTCAGGAAATGTTACAGCATCTAAATTAACACCCATCTTGCGGGTGCGTGAACCAAACACAACAAATGCGATAAATATTCCAAAAACAATATTCATAAAAGTAAGCCACAAAAGACCCATCCCATAAGCACCGGCTGCTCCACCGAACCCTACTATAGCGGATGTGCTTATAAATGTGGCTCCATAGGAAAGCGCAAGAATATATGGGCTTATTTTTCGACCAGCCACCATATAATCTTCAGTTTCGTTCGTCCGTCTGTATCCCAGCAATCCCAGATAAAATATTACTATCAGATAAATCAGTACAACTACTGCCAGAACAGGGGTACTTACAGCCATTTTTAAACTCCTTTAACTACTATTAATCTTCCTCTTTATTCCAATTAAGAATACCGTAGATTACACATCCAATAGCACTCAGAAATGAAAGAATATAAGCCAACAATATATAAGGGTCTTCAATCCCCAGCATAGTCCTTGCTCCTTTTTTCTATTAATGATTGGTTTGTGATAGCATGTAACACGCATTCATTAATCTTTCGAATATATAAAACTTGAATAACACGAATTTATCCAATAGTATTACCAAAACCTATTTAGATAAGGTATTTCTTTATCATTATTATAGTGTTATTTACTGTAACAAAAGTAACACTTAAACCAAATACCCAGTTACTTATTTTTACAAAAATAATTCTTCTGGAGTAGAAAAATCAGCCATAAAGGACGCAATTATGGTTTGCGTCCTATCTATTTTAACGTTGCATAGGATACAAGTGCATTGCCTATCTTTTCAAAATTGACTGAAAATCCCGCTTGTTCAAAATAATTCTTCCAATCTTTTTCGGTTATTTCAGGACCATGATGGTGTTCCAGTGGATCTGCAGTAATAAGTTCTCCCCCTCTATTCAAGACCCTTTTGATTTCTTCAAGTCCTGCTGGTATATCATCTAAATGATGCAGCATAAAAAAGCATGTAACAGTATCCATGGATTCGTTCTTAAAGGGTAGCTCATAGATGTCTCCCATTTTAAAACCCACGTTTGAAACACTCAGTACCTGAGCATTCATTTCACACTGGGATATCAAATTATCATATATTTCTATTCCATAAACACTGGAATCCGGGTTTCGTTCTGATATATCCAGTGTTATAGAACCTACACCACACCCTATATCCAGTATAGATTCACCATCGATTTTTGGTAACACCTGTGCAAGAACCTTTGTTCTCAATTCTTTCATTGCCGGATGAGGATAGGTAGCATTCAACGAATCAAACGATGTATACGGTAGTATATCATAAATTCTTGAACCATTTTCTGCAAATAATCCTTTAACATATACTCCTTTATTATCGGATTTCAAAAATTCTACAACAGAGACGCCAACGTTCCCGGTAAATCTCAAATTCCATTCCTCCTGTTTTTCTGAAAATTTGAAATCAAAGGAGTCATGAACTACTATATAATGAGAATACCTATTATCAAATTTAGATTGAAAGTCAGTATTATCTGATTCTATTTTGCTGATACTATCTTTCCACAGTGTAAGAATTTGCAGGGATTTTTCATCTGCGTAATTAAAAACTGTACCTATTGGATTGAATGACATATTTTATACATAGAACCAGTGTTATAAATAACTTGCAATTAACAGAGTTAACCTGCAAAATTCTAAATTCTGACAGCTTCAATAGATTAATTAATAAATACGTTTGCTGTATTAAATTAATACAAAACGAAAAGCTTATACATATTTATTTCAAACTATATTGAAATAAAGTCGCAAAATTTTCAGGTATAGATACCCATGAAACTGCTGATAATCTCTGATATCCATGCAAATAAAGAAGCTTTTAATACTGTTTTAAGTATACCACATGACGAAATAATCTGTCTGGGTGACCTTGTGGATTATGGACCCTCTCCACATGAATGTATAGAACTAACCAGACAGAATAACATAGAGACTGTTAAAGGAAACCATGACAATGCTGTAGCATCTGGTATAGATTGTGGATGTGGATATGACTATAAACATCTCTCAATCGCAACCCGTGAATATACATGGAGTCAGCTTGACAAAAAAGATATTAATTTTCTTAAAAAACTTCCTGATAAAACCGTTAAAAACATCGATGGTTTGAAACTGTATTTTTCGCATGGTAGCCCAAGGTCAATGTATGAGTATATAAAACCTGAAACACCCAAAAAACAAATTAGAGAAATGATAATGGATTTAAATGCTGATTTTATCTTTGTAGGTCACTCACATATACCTCTGATTGAAAATATTGATAAAAAAACAATAATTAATCCGGGTGCAGTAGGACAACCAAGAGATGGTAACAGCCGTGCATCCTGTGCATTATTTAACACCATATCACAGAAGGTGGAAGTTATCAGATGCGAATATGATGTGAACTACCGCTGAGCTAAAGACTCAGCGGCTTCGGAAGAAGTTTGCTTTACTGACGTATGTTGCCGAAAAACCTTATTCTTCCAGGGGAGTTCACATCCTCACTATCGATTATCCCAGCGAGGGAATCACCGAGTACCTTTCTCAAGATGTTCAATGCACCGTTGATATCGGCATTGATCAGTCTACCTGTAGATGACTGGAAGATTCCACGTTTCGATCTCTTACCAAGATACTTATTATGTTTTCTAATGGGTTCCAGAGCAAGTGCATCAGTCTTGCTGGTATATGCCTCATTTACTTCGTGATACTTGATACCGTGGTATTCGCATTTAGAAGCTAATTTCTGTTTAAATCTAGAAAACGGTATCTTCTGGAAGTTCTGGGTGTTTTCTTTACCGATGTTTTGTTCTTGTTTGATTTCTTTCATTTCTCCAATCACAATATTGCCGATTTGATTTTCCAGACAGTGTTTCACTATATGGTTAACACACTGGTTCATGAAATCGTTTATCTTCCAGAACCTTTTATTAGAGAATCTATCCATTTTGATTCCATTATCTACATTCTGTTTATCGTAGACTGACTGCAACCTGCTCTTCTCCTTGTTCCACCAGCGGTTGTAAGATTTGATTCCCCTGCCGTCTAATATGAAGGCAGTCCCACTGGTCGTTACGCAGGTTGCAAAATTGTCTACTCCAAGGTCTATCGATAAATGGCTATTGTAATCCAGTTCAGCTATCTCTCCATCTTCGTGATAGACAAATTCTATTTCGAACCATCTACCTTTGTATTTCGGTATTATCCTAACCTGATTGATGTATTGACCTATTATATTGTCAGGTATCCTGAAATACAGGTACTTGGTTCCATAAGTTTTGTAATAATCTAAACCCAAAGATAATCTGATTTTATCGTCGATAACCTTCAGTTGATCTTTCTTGAAAGTACATATGAAATTACTGTCTTTATCCAGATACTTTGGGAGAGAAACTGGTTTCTCATATTCTCCTTTCTTTTTTTTATCCAGAAGTTTGAAGAACGATTTCATACTACCATCTACAGTTTCCACAGTATTCTGGGCAACCTGAGATGGCATCAATTTGTAATTCTCGTTCTCTTTAACCGTGTGATAAGCAGATTTCCAGTTCAGATACTTTCCATTATTGAAGAAATACTGCCTGATGGTGTACAATGTATAATTGTACAGGTTCTTGGACAGTTTGGTCAACCTCTTCAAAGTTTCATAGGTCTGCTTATCAGCACGGAGATGATTCTTCTGGGTCAGATACATACATTATACAATCGTTTAG
>NZ_JAHENT010000037.1 GCF_018609725.1 Methanohalobium sp.
ATAATAAGTCAATTTCTGAATCCCGGTTTTACCAAATTTCTTGTTGTGCCATGCAGCTTCAGAAGCATAGTTGCAGGCCTCGTTGAACTTTTTCATGGTTGTCAATAGTTTAGCGCGTTGTTCTCTATCGGGATTCAGTTTAACTTTCAGCGTCAGGTACATTATATCTATAAATATTTCATACATATATAAAATGATTATGAAGCAGAGATGTCACTGCTGGTTATTAATGTTTTATTTTTATAATGGACGCATTCCTCACTCTTTAATCGAAGTTTAAAGATATCTTTAAAACAACTTAAATCTCTGATTTAAGTTTAACTCTAAATATTTAATATAGAGTGTTTTGATTTAAAGAGAACAGTTAAAACTGTTGTCTTCCTGCTCCATTTCTCGTGAACTATTTATAGTTTTATGCATTATTATGTATTATTATGGTTCGACCAAAAAAACAGAGAATAGTAGATATTGAGCCTGAAGTCAGTGATTTTAAACCTACAGGAATTCCTCTATCAAGCTTAGATGAAGTTAATATCACCATCGATGAACTGGAATCTTTGAGGTTGATATATCTGGAAAATTTAAACCAAACAGAATCCGCCAGAAAGATGATGATTCATCAATCCACATTTCAAAGAATATCACAGCAAGCGATTGAAAAAATTACTAATGCCCTTATAAACGGTAAAGCAATAAAAATCGGAGGAGGTAACTATACGACACCAGCTGAACAAAAAACTGTACATGGACAGGGTAAAGGAAAACATGGATTTGGAGGACCTAGTGGGACATGTATATGTCCTGACTGTGGTTATGAACAATCTCACCAAAAGGGGATACCATGCAATCAGGTTAAATGTCCTGAATGTAGTAAATTAATGATTAGAAACGAGTAAATAAGGAGGTTTTAAAATTTCAAAGGATCAGATAGACAGCAACCAAATGTTTCATTCAAAAGGTCAAGGGAGTGTAAAAAAACCAAGTGAAAAAAATATAGTTTCCAGTAAAACAAAGGGTATGTGTGAATGCCCAAAATGTGGTTACGAATATCCTCACAGGGTAGGGTCACCATGCAAACGTACCCCATGTCCTGAATGCGGTACATACATGGCTCGTATCAACTAAATTTAAAGATTAAATAATACTATTATAATATACAACGACGTTACAAATTTTAGAACTGAACAAATATTGCACACGTTTGTATTTTATATCTGGAAAACCATAATAATGAATTGTGAAGATTATAAAGTAGGGGTGACCTGATACAAGGGCATCTATGTTTCCTCTTTCATTCTCCTTCATAGATGCCCTAATTCCGCATTATACTTGTTTTAACAAAGGTATCTTTATTATCGGTGTAAACATGAAGATAAGTCTAAAAGAAGCTTTTTTACAGGAAAATGTTGGAGGAGTTGACCTCTATGTACGTGCTTTAATAGGTAGTATAGCCACAATCGCACTTGCCATGGACCTTGTCGAAACATACCCATGGAACTGGATAACAGCTCTTATAGCTCTTGTCGGTTTGTTTACTGCAATGACCCGACACTGCACACCATATTCATTTATCAGATACAGTACAGTAAGAAAATGAAGGCTATATACAAATATTTTTATAGCTTCAAACCTTTTCAAATTTTGTAAAAAACAACCCATACACCGGTGCAAAGCCCTGAATATGTAAATGATGAGGTGAAGAAAAATTCGAACTATTTCAAGAGATGATACATTTATATATGTAGTTATACCCGCAACAATTATTCTTGTACTAATATCAGTGGCTATGGTAGTTTCAATACTTGGAAACGTTTGAATTTCACGATTTTTTAAATCCAAGGAGTCTGAACGATAATACAAACACACTATAAATTATAACTGCTGAAATAAAAAATGTTCCAGTACTCAAGTAACCATATAAAAACCCACCAAATATTAAGCCTGCAATACTTGCAAGACTCATAAAACTTCCAGCAAATCCCTGTACAGCTCCCTGATATTTTGGCCCCGCAAACTTTGAAAGAATGGAAAGCACCGATGGCCACATCAACCCATTACCTACTGCAAAGAAAATAGCAGCAATGTATGTTAAAATTTCACTTCCTGTTACCAGTAAAAGGAAATTAATTCCAAGTACAAAACTGCCTATAACCACAAGGAAACTATCAGAGTAAACCTTTGCCGCTTTACTAAGCACCGGCCCCTCTACAAACATCATCATAGAACTTAGGACTGTAAAATATAACCCCATATCAGAAACCTGCCATTCGAGCAAATTAAGTGCATGTAATGGGAATGCTGTATAAAATATGTTAAACCCCAAAAATATGAAAAAATAGAGCAAAAGTACATAGGGTATATGATTAATTTTTAAAATACGCTTAAAACCTATCTTTTCAACTTTCTCTCCGCCAGATGAATAACCGCCGCATTCCCTTTGTTCATAACCAAATACATCTTTAAGATTTGTTTTGTCTTCAAACTGGTAAATACATTTTCTGGATTCTGGTACTATAAATAGTATCACTAACGTACCAGTAAAAGAGATAATTATCGCTGCAACAACCGGCGAAAGGTACTGATAGGATATAGCACTTAATATACTCGCAAGAGCCGGACCCACAATAAGGCCAAGGTTTGTAGTTACCGACATCCACCCATAGTTTTTACTTCTATCTTCTTCACTGGTTATATCTGCAAGGTATGCATTTGCAACAGAAACATTTCCCCCGGTTATACCGTCAAGAGCCCTTGCAACAAAAAGTATTAAAAGAGGTACAGTCAGGGTAAAACTTCCCAGAATATTATTATCTATATCCCTCAGGGTAGTTATGGGTATCAACAACGCTATTAGAAATATAAACCACGAAAGCAGTGTTCCCAACTGACTCAAAAATAGTATTTTTTTCCTTCCATAAATGTCTGACCAGCGCCCGAGTACTGGAGCTCCAACCAACTGGAATACAGGATACGTTGCCCCTATTATACCATAAATTATAGAGTTACCACCAAACCTGTCAACCAGAAAAACCAGAAAAGGCAAAACTATGCTAAACCCAAGTGTACCAATAAAATTGACCATCAAAAGCGGTAATAAAGATATACCTGAACCCCTTCTCCCAAGCATCAAATTTATGGTATTGATTTCCAGTTTAGTAAATGTTTGCAAATAGATAAAATCAGAAGTTTCCGGTATGGAAACTGTCTGACTTAAAAGCTCATATCAAAGGATTCTTCAAAACGTTTTTTGAAATCTTCTATTTCAAAATAATGGTTCTGAGTTCCCTGATGTTCAATTTTTATAGCACCCATCAACGATGCGATTCTTCCAGTGGTTTCCCAATCAAGGTCGTTTGTCAGACCATAGAGCAGTCCTGCCCGGTACGCATCACCACAACCAGTTGGGTCTTTTAATTCTTTTGGCTCGGCTGCAGGAACATGAATTACTTCATCATCGGTATAGATTAATGAACCTTCAGGACCCTTTGTAATAATCAGAGCATCAAGATATGTAGCAATTTCCTCTTTGGTTTTACCAGTGCGGTCACTTATCAGTTGCCATTCATAATCATTAACTGTCAGCCATGTTGCCTTATCGATAAAGTCCATGAGTTCATCTCCATTAAACATTGGAAGACCCTGTCCGGGGTCAAATATGAAAGGTATCCCTGCATGAACAAACTCTGATGCGTGCTGAATCATCCCATCTCTGCCATCAGGTGCTACAATTCCTACGGTAGGGTCGTTAGCATCAAGCACCGAATTATGATGTGAATAATTCATAGCCCCTGGATGGAAAGCTGTTATCTGATTGTCATCCATATCTGTTGTTATAAACGCCTGTGCAGTAAATGTTTCATTTAATACTGTGACATATTCCTGACTGATGTTTTGGTCATTCATCCACTGAGAATAGGGGTCAAAATCTGCACCTACGGTACCCATTGGAAGTGGATTCCCACCAAGTAGTTTGAGGTTATAGGCTATATTTCCTGCACATCCTCCGAATTCACGACGTAATTCCGGTACAAGGAAAGATACATTTAATATATGCACTTTATCCGGTAGTATATGGTTTTTGAACTGATCATTAAATACCATGATGTTGTCAAAGGCAAATGAACCGCAAATTAAAGCTTTATCCATTGTTTTTACTCCTATTTATCCTTTTTATTTAGATTATAGATGTATTTTATATTAAAAATAAATAAAACAGGGTATTATCATTATTCCTTACTGAAATGGAATATCCCCCATGTTAGATATCCGCTGTTACCACCGTTTACCCAGTGCTGGAGTCCTTGTTTCATATTATTGATATATTCCTGACTGACTACCTTAGATAGTTCATCTTCTCTTCTTTTAGTCTCTTTTAATACTCTACCGTAATGGGTTGGCAGCTGAGATGTATGTTCTTCAAATTCCATCTCTTTCATGCCGTATTTTTTGGCAGATTTCCGATAGAAACCCGGAGATCCGAGTGATTCCAGGTGTATACGGTCAAGAATTGGCTGTAATACTCCTTCTGGACAGTCATCAGTCTGCATCGGGTCAGTGAATATAAAGTCACCCCCGCTTTTCAGGACACGAGCAACTTCTTTTATAACCTGTTCACGTTCATTGCTGTGCAGTATTGAATCCTGAGACCACACTACATCAAATGAATCGTCTGGATAGGGTAGATTTTCAAAACTACCATCAACCACTGTTATAAGGTGGTCAAGTGCCTGTTCCTCATTCATTTTGCTGTCACGTTCATTTTCCACTTCACTAAGATTTAGAGCAACTACCTGACATCCATAGTTTCTAGCAAGGTATCTGGCAGCTCCACCATACCCTGCACCTATATCCAAAATTTTACTATTTTTGTTCAAGTTGTTTATTTTAGATGCCATCCTTTCAACTGTACGACGACTGGCATCAAATATTGGCTCATCTTCTGATTGATAAAGACCGACATGAATGTCTTCACCACCCCAGATGGTGAAATAGAAATTATCGGCATCATTACTGTTGTAATATTCCTGTGCTTTATCAACTGCGGTTTTTTCACTTTCTGACATAGTTATTACATCTCCTCATCTTCTTTGTATTCTTTTTCAGCAACATGAAGGAAGAAATCTGGTTCATTCTCTTTGTACGTCTCTTTGAAATCCCCGAGAGTTTTTATTTCCTGGAATCCGACCTCATGCAGAAGTCTTCTTGTGTAATCTTTTCTCAATGGAAA
>NZ_JAHENT010000038.1 GCF_018609725.1 Methanohalobium sp.
ATAGGTTGGGTAAATGGGCGTTCTCTGAACTGACCGAGTTCATCTTATACAAAGCTAAACTGGATGGTGTACCTGTAGTCATTATCAATCCGATGTATACCTCTCAGCAGTGTTCTGAGTGCGGATATATCAACAAGAACAACCGTCAGAAACAGGCAAACTTCAGGTGTAAGAACTGCGGTCATCAAGACAACGCCGACTACAATGCTTCGAAGAACATTGCGCACAGGGGAGCTGTCAGACTTCCTAATGTCCTCCGCTTAGCTTCTATTAGTTAAGAGATGGAAGGACAAGCTAACCACTTTAGCGGTTAGTAGCTGACAACGAGTAAACAAAGGTGAATGCAAATCCTAACAACATCAGAATTATAGCCAATATCATCAGTTTTTGCAATGATTGGTTATCTGAACCAAACACAAGGGGTATTGGTCCTATCATTACAACACCACCACCTTTAACATCTGTACAAGGTTCATTGTAATTTTCAGAATGGTGTTGGTCCTGATAATCAGGTGTTTTATAATAACTGTATTCCTCTTTTTCGTATTCTTTCATTGTGTTTATTATAATTGATATTGCTATAATTATAACTCCGATAATTATGACAAAAAATCCAGTATATATGAGGTATTCACCTGTCATTTAAAACCACATTAATAACTACAGTTTTTCACAATTTAACTATTTCACTACATCAGTTGAATCTGTTAATATAGGCTTTTTATAATAATTATAGAACGACCAAAACCAATTCATAATATTAAAACATATATATTATTATATAGAGGTAGTACCATGGCAGTAACTAAAGAAGATGAAGAACCAAAATCCTGTAAAAAAAACAGTGATAAGAACCTATGTATGTTCATACGCACTGTAAAAACATTCCATAAAATGGCAAAGGAAATGGATTATTGTAAAAAAGGCTAATTTTATCTTTTTATTATCAGTAAATAAACAATCAATATTAACAGTCCAAGCAGGAGCATGCTACTTGTAATTTCTGGTGATGAGCCAAAAACAATAGGAATAGGACCTATCATTATAAGTCCGCCAAAATCATTTTGACCTGTAATGGTTGTGAAAATCATTCCCAGTAATACCATAATAAATCCAATAAAGATTAACAGAGAGCCAAGTTTGAGAAAGTTTGATGTCTGCATAGTTATGTAAGTGCAGTTTTATAATTTTTATAAATTAGTATTATCTATAAGTCTGGAAAGTATTTGATTGGTTATGAGGCACATATCCCATATTGTCATTCACATTTTCATTAACGTATTCATCCTCAGTTCCCAAATCACCTATGTATTTGTATTCTCTCTGGGTTCTGTTACCCCGACGTTCAAGCAAATTTTTGCGATACATCCTTGAAAGGTAGGTAGAAACCGTGCTTAATTTTATTTTACCATAGATTTTTTCGTATTGCTCTTGTATGTCCTGTGATGAGAACCATACACGAGGATATTCATATTTAAGAAAAAGTTCCAGACGCTCGTTAATTGTAAGTGTCGCATCATTGAGTTTTTCTCTTAATGACGGAGTTTTTGGCTCTTTATTAACCATTTGCTGGTTGTTAACAGGTGCAAAATTTTGTGGTGACTGCTGATTTACTGGTGCTTGATACTGTGGTGGCAGGTTGTACTGTGTATTGACTGGCTGTTGCTGAACAGGTTGTTGGTATTGAGGTTGTTGTAGTTGTTGATTTGTTGGATAGTACTGGTATTGTTGAGGATAATATTGTTGAGAAACAGTTTGGTTTTGATTAGGCACTTGAGAGGATGAAGATTCGGTCGATGAAGAATGTACATCAATGGTGTAAATGAACTTGGTCAGGTATTCTCTCCAGTTTTCACCAGCAAATTCCACATTTACTTTTTCGTTTCCATAATCATCTATGATTTCAAGCCGGATCTTCATCCTTTTGCCTCGAATGATTAATCCACCAGAAGGTGGATTCGCAAACCATTCATCCCCTCAGATTAATGGTTTAGTATTATTGTGAACAATTTCACGATTGTATATACAAATCGTTTATTCTTGTTGTACCACCAATAGATAAAATGTAATTATTAATATATAAAATTTTTTGTTGAAAAAGTGTGTTAATTTGTATTATGGTATAATGAAAACCTCAGAAGTCCTCATTATCTTGAAAACTTGATATAAATTTGTATCCATTTATTATCTAACAATTATTTTGTGTATACAGATATTTAAAATATACTCATGGTCAACCTTTATTTAATCTAAGATATGCATAAAAAATAATAATTTGTAATAAGGATGGATTTGTTTTTGAATATAAATGATTTAAAACCATTTGATTGAAAATAAAACATTTTAAAACCCTTGAATACTTAATTTGATTATATTATAAGGATAAGTAGAAGGCATAGGTTAATAAATATGGGAAAACTATAAGAGGTATCTACTATTTTGTGAATACTATACAAAAATGAAAAACATAGGTAAACATCATGACTACATCTAATTCAAGTTCAGAGTCAAATCCGACGACAAATAAAGTAAACTCTAATAACGAATATGATGAGCTTGAAAAAAGTGAATCATTAGATACAGAAGATCTGGAAAACAAAGACATCGACACATTAATCAGTGATATAAAATCCTTAAGAGTACAGAATGAAAACCTAAGAGCTAATCTCCTTGATGCCAATATGACAATAAGTAATAATGAAGAGGAGATTGAAAAACTCAATAAACAAATAGACCAGCTTTCTAAACCGCCTTTGTTTGTAGCAACTGTGCTGGAAATAAATGATGATACAGTAGTTTTAAGACAGCACGGTAATAATCAGGAAGTTGTAACTAATGTACCATCAGATTTTAAAGAACAACTGGAACCGGGAGTTCGTGTCAGTGTAAATGCTGCTTTTTCAGTAATATCTGTCATCAGTAGAGCGGCAGATGTACGGGCACAGATAATGGAAGTTATTAATTCACCCGGTGTAGATTACGATATGATTGGGGGTCTTAATGACATAATCCAAGAAGTAATTGAATCGGTACAGCTTCCGTTAACAGAACAGGAATTATTTGACAATATAGGTATTGAACCTCCAAGTGGAGTACTGTTATATGGTCCACCTGGAAGTGGAAAAACCCTGATAGCAAAAGCAGTTGCTTCACAGGCAAATGCAACATTTATACGTATGTCCGGATCAGACCTTGTGCAGAAATTCATAGGTGAAGGTGCAAGACTTGTCAAGGACGTCTTTGAAATGGCAAGAAGCAAATCGCCATCTATACTTTTTATTGATGAAATAGATGCTGTAGGTGGCATGCGTACACATGATGGGACAACAGGTTCAGCAGAAGTAAATCGTACAATGCTTCAACTCCTTGCAGAAATGGACGGGTTTGACCCGAAAGGAGAAGTTAAAATAATCGCAGCTACAAACAGGGCTGACTTGCTTGACCCCGCCCTGCTACGTCCTGGCAGATTCGACCGCCTTATAGAGATTCCAAAACCTGATAATAAAGGACGTGAGGATATCTTAAGAATCCAGACCAGAAAAATGAACCTTTCAGATGATGTGGACTTCACCAGATTGGCTGATATGACAGAAGGTTTAACAGGCGCTGATTTGATGGCACTTGTGAAAGAAGCAGGTATGTTTGTCCTGCGAAGACGTGGTAACCAGATAAACATGCAGGACTTTTTGGATTCCTACGAAAAAATTGTAGAAGAGGAAGAAGTACATACACCTATAGGTGGAATGTTTGGTTAATTTGGTAGGTAATGATTTTTACCTACTTTTCAAAACGAAAAATTAATATTACTTAAGTTATCTTTGAGAGTGTTGTTGATTGTATCTGCTCCGATAGTGTAGCACGGCCAATCATGCAGGACTCTCACTCCTGCGACTGGGGTTCAAATCCCCATCGGAGCATCCTATTTTTAGGTCAATGTTTCACATTATACTGGTTAATTTTAGGGATTTAATATTATCACAGATTTTTAAATTTTATTTTTATGAATAAAATTATTTTCTAAGAAAAAATGTTGGTGAAATAAAGCCTCAAGCCATCTTCATTTTTGCTATTTAGGGTGCAATTGTGTTCAAATTTATTAAATGTTAAATATTGTACTTTGCAGAGGTTCTTCTGACCTATGAACTACTGAGTTAAAGTGCATTCCTATTCAATAAGTCCAAAAAGAATTATAACTATAAGACTGTATGGCATACTGGCTGAATAACCACAAGACCGTTTTACATGGATTCTACTTTTAGCTATGACCTAACAAATAATACATAAAAAGCATATTTATAAAGACTGGAGATATAAAATGATACCTATTGAAACTCTTGCAGTTAGTTTTGGAATTGCATCTGCGGTATCATGGGGTACGGGAGATTTTGTAGGGGGATATGCTACCAGAAGGACAAGTGCTTATTCTGTAGTTCTGGTTACACAAATCATGGGTATTATTACATTTCCAATTCTTGCTTTTACTTTTTCGGAGAGTTTACCTTCGCTAAACAATATTATATGGGGTGCTTTTGCAGGATTTTTTGGAGCTGCAGGGTTGATATCACTATATACGGGTCTTGCCAAAGGAAAAATGAGTATAGTTGCTATTCTGGCAGCAGTAATATCGATGATTACACCTGTAATATATTCAGTTTCAAATGAAGGTATTCCTTCAATTTTTAAAATCATGGGTTTTATTTTTGCATTTATTGGAATATGGTTTATTGTTAGTAGGAATGTAGAAACTAATTTAAAAGCAAAAGATTTAGGGTATTCATTACTTGCAGGTACTTTATTTGGTTTGTTTTTTATAGCCATTGATAATTTCAGTGATACTGCAATTTACTGGCCATTAACAGTTTCAAGAACTACAGCATTTATCATGCTCACAGGATTCATAATGTTAACAAAGACAGTAAGTAAACCTAATCCTAATGTAATATTGATAGTTGTCCTTGTAGGGTTATTTAATACAGGAGGAGCTGCCTTTTTTGCACTGGCTTCAGGAGCTGGAAGGTTAGATGTTGCCACTGTTCTATCATCACTAAGTCCTGCAGTTACAGTATTGTTGGCATGTATATTATTAAAAGAACAACTTGCTTCGCGTCAATGGTTAGGAGTTATAGCCGCTCTAATCGCTATAATTTTTCTATCGACCTGACATTTAGCACATACAAATAATGGATAAATATAATAATTGTTTGCTTCTATTTTTTAATAAAAGCAGTGGAACATATAGAACAAAGCAAATCAAGTGTGGCCAAATGAGTGTATAATGATAAACTTATTTTCCCGTTACAATTAGTGTTTGTTAATTCGGTGTCATATATAATAGAAGCAAATGAATCTGATACAAAATACTTATAATCTGTTTTTATTCTACTTTTTTACTCATTTTTTGATTGTAAGTCTATATAATGATTAAGTTTTTAATAATGTCCCCTTAAATAAGGGATTATTCTGTGAACTCGTTTCTGGTATTCTCTGTATTCGTCACCAAATTGGGCAATAAGTCTTTTTTCCCAATGTAGTGACCCTAAATACAGGTATATGGTGGTTAATACATATATGACAAGTAAATTGAGAGTCATAAATGGTGTAATCCAGATAATAATAATCCCTGAAAGTAAAAACGGGTCTCTGATCCATCGGTAAATTCCTTTGATATTTAAAGCGCCTGCTTTAGGGGTGTTTGGACCGGATAGCTGAGAGTGTATTTTAAATCTATGAGGAGCATCCAGCAAAGCTCTGGGGGCTACAATTGCAGCGATTACTTGTCCACCAACCATTATCCATCGCCATGGAGAGGGTACTATATATAGAACTGGTCCTGGATTATAAACCAGCAGGTAGATTAGTGGAGAAATAGTCAGCACCGCTATAAGGCTGTATACTGGCATATACAGTGTATCTGCTTTAGAACCTATAAATTGCATAAGTCGGCGTTTAAAAGGAAGGCTTGCCAGAGCACTGTGTATAACCGCAAATGCCACCAGACAAAAAACTAAAATAACTGTGGAAGATAAAACCAGTTTTGATACTCTCCATTATTTTATTTGGATAAATTGTATATACCATTTGCGATTTGATTTTGGTCTAATTATTGGTGTATATATTCTGAATACAATTTAAAATTAATTTATTTTACATTGTGTCCATTTTTAAAGTAGCAAGTTAAGGTGATAAAACATCATATATAAATTATGTTTGTAATTGCCAGCTATTCCATCGAAAATATATTTATTTAATAATTTTGTTATTTCAGTGGGTTTTTATAAGATGTTTTAGTTTTTTCCTGCAAATCATTTGGTACTTTTCCTGTTTTTTGCTTTTTAGAATATATATTAAATAATAATCCAGTATTTGGAAATTGTTTTTTGAATTGTTTTTTGGTTTCATCCATAATAGAATCTGGTATTTCTTTCATCCAGTAACCATTATTAAGGTTGGTTGAAGCAGAACCACAGTACTGGTGTAAACTCAAGATAGCTTTACCATCAAGCTGATCTGCATTATCTATCTTATTGTATTCTGATAATCTTTTGACCAAATTTTTTATCTCTTCACTTTCATATTGATAGATGCAGGCGTTCCAGCCCATTCCACTATAATCCGGTTTTTTAAAACCTGATTCATTTTCATCTAAATCTTTTGTATAGGGTGCATCTGTATAGGGGTCTACACATATTAATTCTATAGATTTTGCACCGCTTTGTATATATGTATTGTATATATCTTCCAAAAATCTTTCAGGTACTTGTGGGTTTAAATCAGGAGTTCCGTACAGAGATGCTAATGGACCACCGCCTACAGAGACAACGAGATGTTTTTTCATATAACCACCTTTAAAAATTATTATATACTAACTATATATTAAATTAATATTACTATATGGTGGATAAATTTTTCCAATTCTTATAGGTGCAGTTTATAGATTAAAAAAAGATAGTTGAGTGGATATTTTTATTAATTCTGTGTTACCAAACTTCAGAACCATCAGGGTAATTTTATCTTATCCTTTACTTAAGTATCCCTTTTTATCTAACCACTCAATCTGTGGTCTGGTATATTTCCAGATGACATCAGCTTTTTCATCCTGGAAATCCCAGGGTAGTGCTATAACAATGTCCCCTTCACGAATCCACATTCTTTTTTTCTTAGAACCCGGAATTCTTCCCATTCTTTCAGTTCCATCCATACACTGGAGCTTAACTCTTTTTCCGCCCAGCAGCGTAGAAACAGTAGCAAATACTTCATTTTTATCTTTTCGTGGAGTACGAACCCTTGTAACAGCAGGGGCATCATTTGATTGTTTACGGTTATTATTTCTATCCTTTCTCATATTACTTTTATAGTTTGCCAGATTAATTCCTCTTTTTTGTGGATGTGGATTTATCAGGTTAAAGTTTAAAATCTACTGGATAATAATACAGGAAGATTTATGCATACAATCCAATTCAGGGTAAAAACTTAATTGCAACAATCCTACAATAAATCATCCATATAATTTACTATAAAAAACAGGTTTTTGCTTTTTCAATAACATATTATATGTATATATAATATATGAGCTTAAGTTATATAAACCCATCCATCAATTTAGATATAAACTTTTAACACCTTCAAATATAAAACTAAGTTTTAGCACAAAGTATTCCACTAATTTTTTAGATAAAAAGTAAATTAAAACCAATAATTTATATCTGAAAAATACAGGGCAAAGGGATAAGATGAGTCTCAGGGAAAGTTATATTCCTTTGCCAATTCTAACTTGAAAGTTTGGTTTATAAATTTTTCTTTTTGCTGACATAATGGAACAATCAATAGTTTAATTTTTAATTTGCTTTAAATTTAATTACTTATTAAATATAAAAACTTTTATCAATTAGAAAATATTTAGAAATAATGGAGAGTTATTAATGGTAATTGATGTTAACTACCCCTTTATTAGCTCCCATCTACTCTAAAGATAGGGATTTACCCTATCACTATTTAGATAAAAAATAAAAAAGTAACGAATCAGGCATATTTTTGTTTTATCAGAAATTCAACAAAATCAGGGCCCAATTTAGTTTCTTTTTTCATTTTCTCAACAATTTCATTATCAGACAGATCTTCATCTTTGAGTTCCTTTATCCGGTTGTATATGTTATCTGATACTTCAGAATACTCGTTTATGTCCTTTCTGTGACCCCAGACATCACCTTCGAGCAGGTCTATGCCCTGCATGTCAAGAAACATTTTTGCAGACTCTGAAAGAGTACTTTTATATGAACTTGGTATATGAAGAGCTTTAAGGTTTGTACATTTGGACACTATTGAAAATATATCTGTATTGGATGGTCTGAAAGCCAGATGAACCATTTCTTCGTTTTCATCCAAATTCTCTATTTCATCTTTAGAACTTAATACACGGATTTTCATAAATCATCCCTTACTATTCAGTGGTTTTTTGTAAAAAAGTTCAAATTACCTTATTATCGGATTAATAATTTGAATCAATAGCTGATAGATAAACCGGTATTTAAAAATTATTATTTTTATTTTGTTGAAAAGTTATTGGGGTAACGGTTTAAACAATAAAAAGAGGTTATAAATTTTATAATTAATTTGCCTACTTTCTGAAACGAAAAGCTTAATCAGCTTCTTTTTCTAGTAAGTTAACCAATTCGTTAAGTTTTTCATTTTCTGGGTCAAGATGTTGCGCACTTTCAAAGTCCTGAAGTGCATCATGGAATTGATTCAGGTCGTAATAGTTAAACCCTCTGGCAATCCAGTAATAAGAATTGTCGGGGTCATAACTTATCAAATCATTAAGTATTAGTATTGAATCGTGGTAATTGCCAAGCTTTGACAATGTTATTGCTTTTGCATATAATACCTGTAGGTTTTCCGGTTCTAACTCAAGTATTTTATCATAGGTAATCAATGCTTCGTCGTAACGCTCCAGAAAACTTAGAACATTGGCTTTGCTCAGCATTACAGGTGTATAATCGGGGTATTTATCCAAAAGCTCATTGCATAATTCCAATGCATCTTCAAACTGCTCATTTTCAATATATTCTGATAAGTTTGTAAGTTTCTCGTAGAGTAAAATTTGTTCTTCGTTGTTTATTGAATCAGTATTTTTGTTGTCTTGATTCGTTGGCATATAAAAACCTGCAAAATATTAATTAATAGTAAAATAGCTATCTTTTTGACATAAGCACAGTAAAATTGAATTCTGTGAGATGCTTATTTTTTAAGCTGTACCCTGTAGCGTTGTTCTGAAAGATAATCTATTGCATAGTACAGTACTAGTCCACCCAATATCACACTAGCCAAACTCATTATATATGGCTGTACTTCCCATATATAGCCTATACTAAATACTGCAATGTATAGCAAGATGGAAGTGATTAAAAGTGATAATGTTTTCATATTTAATACTATTTATGTCAGCCTTAATATTAATGGTTTGGGTCAGCAAAAATTTTTCTAAGTTTTTGTTTTAAATGGTTTGACAAATAAAAAACCAAGTTGTGATTCAGGTTAAAAAATTAAACCCTATCTGTGATAGAGTAGCCATAATTGATATTAGTGCAAAATTTCCTAACAACAATGGAATTATCATATATTTAAGAGGATAACCAATTACAGCAAGAGTAAGAGCCAATAAATCACTCGGTAATGGTGTAAGCGAATATGTGAAAATAAGAACACCTATATATCTGTCTTTTATTTTTTGAACATAACTGGAAAGTTTCCTCATCCCCCATCCATACCTTTCAGGGATGTATTGTTTGCCCTTTTTCCCAAGATAGTAGAATAATAGGTCACCCAGTGTAAGACCGATACTTGCAAAAACACCCATGTATACTGGGTCTGCTCCTCCTGCAGAAAGTGTAACAAGGGTGATGTAGAAACTCGTGGATGTAAAAGCTGATACACCCCCAATCATTGCCAGCAAAAACGCCAATATGTAAACATTCTGTACACCGACTTTACTGACAATCTCACTGGGTGGATAATAATATAGTAAAATATTCCAGAAGACTATAAAGGTAAATATAAGGATGATTATTACCCTGTCATGGTTTTTATTTTGTTTCCACCCATTACGGAAATTTTTCATATTAGGTTATTATCCTTTTTAGGTTTAATACTTGATTATACCTCAGGTCTAAAAAATTATTTGATACATTACCATAACATTAAATTGGATGATTAATCGTTTTGTTTAAAAATATTTTATTGGAAGGATGACTATGAATAACAGTCAAAACAGCCAAAAAAAGGTTAGATGCTCCTATTGCAACCGGACAATCACCGTTGATGAGATATACTCCAGTTATGATATTATGTCCAACCTAAAAAAAATGTGTACTGAAAAGGATGTGAATACAAGGCTACAGTACTTTTGTTCTATGGAATGCGAGGTATTTTTCAAAATCAAAAGTTACACGGTTGCAGGTATTGAGAAGAATCAGATAGTTGATTTATTGCTAAATGATTTTCAGTATTCTAAAAATGATATCTTGGATATAGTGGACAAATATTTCATGGAATCATAAAAAAGAGGGGATGGTTTTGCAACCATCGTGGAGGAGTATTTTAGAACACAGAGTTTTGTGTATATTCTCCATAACCATACATAACCATATAAAACTTACGGCTAAACAGAGTTAACCAGCAATTACTCCATTTTGTATTCTTTTTCAGCAACATGAAGGAAGAAATCTGGTTCATTCTCTTTGTACGTCTCTTTGAAATCCCCGAGAGTTTTTATTTCCTGGAATCCGACCTCATGCAGAAGTCTTCTTGTGTAATCTTTTCTCAATGGAAA
>NZ_JAHENT010000039.1 GCF_018609725.1 Methanohalobium sp.
CTTGAAGATGCTCTCGAACACTATGATAGTGTAGAAGACCAAGATTACATACGTAACTTGGTTAATACTAGAGGTCAAGCTGCTCAAATGACAGAGGAAGAAAATTATGTCCTGTCAAAAATTGTTGGTTCTATTGATGATAACACATCTACCGAGAGAAAAGAGAATTTTATTGACATTCTTGAGAGAATTTATTTAGATCATGATGCTCCTGGACTCTATTCTGTTGATGAGGGAGAAGACTTAAAAATTAGTATACGAATTCCCAGATCTAAGAGTCTTAAAGGAGAAGTTCTTATTGCTCTTGACGCAAATAAAAATCCTCTGACTGCTGAAGATAATGGTGGGACAACAGATAGAATTCAAAGTCTCACACTTACTGATATATCATTTACAACAGAAGAATTTCATAAGGTTTACATCGTTACTGAAAGATTTGATGTGAACGAGACAACTTCCACTGGTGATGTAGAGGAAGTACTAGAGGAAGCTTATATTTATGTTGAACCAACTACTGATCGATCATAGAGAAACAAGAAGGGGATATATCTGTCTTAGTTAAAAAATAACAAATAAGCCATGGCTCAGACTTTTGATTTAATTGATAAGAGTGCTCTTGATGTAATACTGAATTCTGGACCCACTGTATCTGCTGCAAACTATATAAGTCAAACTGCTGACGGTGGTGAGGCTATTCAGGCAGCAATTAATGATCTTCCATCAAAAGGTGGTACTGTTCATATACCTGCCGATGGTCCTGACGATGGAGTAGCTTCAAGTGGTAAAACTTTGTCAGAGGATAATGTTTGGGCGGTAACATCACCTATTGATGTAAACCAAATGGGTGTTAGGATTGTAGGTGAAAGTAGAGGATCGTTAGGGTCAACACAAGAAGGTTCTACAGGTACTGTACTTTTAACCCCAGATTCAGCCGCAGACATAGCATATCAGATAAAGTTTGCACAATCGGCTGGATGTGGTGCTTACAACATGAGAATGGATGGGGGTACTGGTAACATAGCAGATGGAAATGCAGACTTTGGAATTGTAATTGAGGATGCAGATCCAACCTCTGCAAACCCGATTCATGACTTTAGTATGATGAGGATGAGCATTCATCATCAGACAAAAGGCAATCTAAGAATTAATGCAACAAATGGTAACTTAGGAGATGTAAGAATACTTAACAGCGTAATTAGTGACTGTTCTATTGCAAACATAGCAGTTGATAATGCACCTTCATTCTTTAGCATAAAACTATCTCAAGTTATAAGTAGCCTTTCGGGTAGGCTTATTGATGTGCAAAGTGGGATGAATACTATAGATGCATCACAAATTATAATTTCAGGAAATAGTGGAGCAATAAATAAAGAAGGTATTAGAATTGCGGATAGTATCAATGACGTACGGGTTTCCAAATTTAATCAGAATGAGTTTGATAATGCATTTTTGGTTGTAACTTCAAACGGTACAATAGATAAAAGTGGTGTAATTCGAGAAGGTGTTGTAGAGGGAGGGAGTACAACAAGTCATGTTGTTGATAATCAGGGCACAATCACAAACGTAGCATTTGCTGATATAACAAGTAGGGGATTAACTGGAAGTAAGTACGTTAACGTAGTCAACGATCCAACAAATGCACCTAGATGTACAATTGAAGGACTTGGGTACAATGGATCTAATGACCCAAGTTCAGGTGGAGTCTGGAATGGAAATGGAGTAGAGGGTGTTAGAGTACTTTGGGATAATAATGGTACTTCCACCCTTGCAGAATATGTGAATGGTAGTTGGTATAGCAGGGCTCTCTAATCAATCATAAACTAAAAATTTCAATGAATCTGAAGGCAAAGCCAATTTATGCTAAAGAAGATAATAAGCTCATTGCTGCCAAAATTAACAAAAACAGACTAGAAGGGGATTTTGATAAGTACTACGAAGCAATGTGTAAACTCCTGAATGCTGAAAAGCTTGCTATGAAGGACTATGATGAAGAGAAAGTAATTGTGTACGATAAAGAAAAGTTCAGTAAAAATGTCGTGTAATGCATCTTCCATTAGAACAAGCTCTTAACCATTTTACAACAGGTCGAGCAGAGTATGTACGAGATCTATCTAGTAGAGGACTTGATATTGATGACAGAGAAACCTATGTACTAGCAAAGATTTTACGATCATTTGATGACAACACTGCTGAAAAGAAGCAGGATTGGATAATTGATATATTTGAAAATGCAATTATTCGTCAGAAGTCAAGAGATCTTGCTATTGCAAAAAAGGGTGAGAGATTTGATATATCGAGTATTATTCCAAATTCTGTAGATTTGAATAAGAGGAATGCTCTCACAATTCTTGATGATAGTGAAAATATTGTAAGTCAGTGGAGAAATTACATTACAGGAAACACAGGATCTAGAAAGTCTGCAACGATTGAAGATGTTGGACTTACATCTGGAACTTTTCATCAACTTAGAGTTGCTGTTGAAAAGCTTGATGATGTAGAATTTGCTTCAGGTGATGTAACAAAGGTAGTAAAGCAATTTTATCTCTATATTGATGGAGAAATCAATAGGGATAGTGATCATAAACCTTACCTTTTTGAAGACGTAGATTCTACTGATGGTAAGGTTAAACTTCAAAATCTTAATACAAACTCTGATGTTGTTTTTGAAAATAGAAACGGTAGACTATTTACTTTGACCTTTGATAATAGTCTTGTGAAGTCCACTAGTACCACGACCTTTAGAGGAAATACAATTGATGTTATCACATTTGAAATTCCGTCACCCTAGAAATAATGCCAAAAACTTCTCGATCACTTAATGACATTGCCTATCACATTCTGAATGATGTGAGAGGGAATCGGTCCAAGGACTTTCCAGATCTCACTATTGATCAGATAAAACAGGCTGTAAAGTACTGGAGGGCTGTACTTATTCGACAGGACCAACAGCGGAATTTCAACAGATACCGAATGTTTGAGCAGGATTTAGGATTAGTTAATGTAGATCAGTTTGATACTGCTGAGTCTAATAGTGTAGATTCAATGGTAACAATAACTCGTACTGAAAATAGGATTCCTGCTCCACTTAGACTAAAAGAATGGGAGGGTATTACACATGTTGGAGAGATCGATAAAACAGGACAGCCTATCCCAGTTGTTGATGCACAAAGAAGCTACTGGAATCAGTATAATAAGTATACTGGAAATGATCGAGAAGCTTTCTACAGAGATGGATATGTATATGTAAAGAACGACAAAACTCTTGATCAGATTAATATTCGTGGTATCTTTGAAGATCCAGAGGAAGTGTACGACTATAAAGGAATCGATGAAAACAGTCCGTTTCCTGTACCTGAGGATATGGAGCAAAGAATTGTTCAGAGCCTTCTTAATGGAGAATTGGGCTTCGCTGTACAGATGCAAGGTGCTCAAACTCAACAGCAACAAGAGTAATCTAATTAATGACCTATAACTATACTTCTAGCAAGGCCGTCATTGCTAAGACATATCGAGATCTTAAAGTTCAGAGAAATGACTGGATTAATGATGCTGTAGAATGGATTGGTGAAGCTATGGATGCTATTAAAGCTTATCCTCAACTGGTTGACAGGTCTACAAGACTAAAAACTAGTTCTCATAAGGCTCCGCTTCCTCACGACCTACACAAAATTAAAGAAGTTCGATATGGACTTGGAAATGGAGAAAAAACAAGTAAGCCTCCTAGAGAAGATTTCACTAGAGTAATGGAGTATGGTGATTCCAGTAACCACCCATCACTTGTAGATGAAAATCCCAATGCTTCAAATACTGCTGAACACAACAGAGAATCGTTTATTCTTGAGCCAGGGTATATTAAGACTTCATTTGATTCAGACTGGATTTTGATCACTTATTTGGCATTTGCTCTAGATGATGATAATTTTCCAATGGTGCCAGATGATTACTCCCATAAACAGGCTCTTTACTGGTATATCGTACTAAAAATGGTTGAGGGGGGTAAAGAACATCCCGCTGGATTAAAATATCCTCAGGTAGAAAAAAGATGGCTTAAGTACTGTAATCAGGCAAGAAATAGTGCTAAAATGCC
>NZ_JAHENT010000040.1 GCF_018609725.1 Methanohalobium sp.
CTTTGTACGTATTGCTTTTTCCTCTAGGGCTTCCAATTATTGCTAATACTTCCATTTCATCCTATCCTTATCATTTTACTCAAATAGATAGGATATTATATATACTTAATCTGTACGCTGGATTAATGAACAATTCAAAAATTAAACTGCGATCGAGTTGTAAACTATTACCTGGCTAAAGATCAAGGGGCTTCAGAAGGAATTAACTCCAATGAACCTTAACCTTCAAATAATACAAAAATTTTTATTATACACTTGCTGAATTTCGGTTTATTAAATATTCAGCATTAAGGCTTTGTAGAAAAATTATATAAATCGGCATCATTGAGCTTAAAAAAATAAAGAATCCAATTATTATTTATCAGAAAATTGAGGATTTCTACAGAGCACCAGAAACCTTATTTTATAAATGAAGCGTAAAACCCCGATGTATTTAGAAGGACTTTGTAAATTGAAAATTTACAAATATCTTTAAATCTTTGATTTAAAGAGTAAGATTCTTTGGAGTAAACTCTTTCTGAAGCCGCTTGGTTTTTAGCCAAGTGGTAGTTCACTACTGATTGATGCAAGTGTATATCTGGTTTCTTCAGCCAGTTCATTCATTGCGATTTCATCGGGTTCTATGAAAAGCCGGGCAAAAAGAGTTGCAGGAAGTTCGTCCATACTATTGGCTTTTCCGACTTCCTGATAAAATTTTATAAAACCCTGATCTATTGAGTCCATAATACCAACGTTTATTATTTTTAATAATTATTAAAAATAGTTAAATAAAGTAATGGTATTTAAACTTGTGAAGTGACAAATAATCAAAAACAAAAGAGTAAAAATAGTCAAATGGAAAACTAAATCTGTTTACCCGTAGGCACACTCAATTACATCGCATGTTCACCGATTTTATCTATGGTTTCGTTTATATCATTTTCCAGTTCATCCGGAAGACCTTTAATTCCAACATCAAGGAAACCCCGGACAATCATACCAACAGCCTCATCTTCACTTAAACCACGGGACATGAGGTATTCAACCTGATCTCTGGCTATTTTACCCACTGCTGCTTCATGAGTTAACTCAACATTCTGGAGATTTGCCTCCAGAATCGGTATAGCTCTTTGAGAACCATCATCACTTAAAACCAGTCCTCTACATTCAAGGTGACCTTTTGCATCATCGGCATTACCTTCCATTTCACCTCTAGCCACTACATTTCCACCTGTTGTGATGGTTCTTGAAATCAACTCTGCTTTTGTTTCAGGTGCATTGAATACTGCTTTACTACCAAGGTCCAATTCAGACCCGGGATGACCTACTGCAATGGTATTAAACCTAGCAACTGCTCCCTTACCATCAAGGAAAGCAGTAGGGTAACTCTGGATTGATTTAACCGGTTTCAAGGCTATATAATTGTTAATAAATGTGCCGCCTTCTTCAACCTTAACTTTTGTTCTGGGTCTTACACCAATGTCTTCAGCCCAGTTATGTACCATAGTAAAGGTCAATTTACCGCCTTTTTTAACATACATCTCTGAAATTCCAAGATGAAGCCCGCTCATAACTTCTTCCTTTGTTGTACAGCCGGTAATGATTTCAAGTTCTGCATTTTCTTCCACAATTATAATATTGTGAACTGTCTGAGATACTTCTTTATTACCAAGAAGCAGACAGGTCTGCACCGGTAGTGTTTCCTTTTTACCTGCATGTGCTCTTATGAAATAACCGTTAGGTTGCTGGAGATAGGTTGCAGCAGTATATTTATCAGCATCTACTGGAACAAGATTCCATGCATAATCATCCAGCCAGTCATATTTTTCCCTTGCCTGCTTTGTTGGTATAAGTTCTACATTTTCACTTTTTGTTGAACTGTAAGAAACTGCATTATTAAGAACTACAAGACTTCCTGACCTGCCTTCACCGGATGGTACCACTCCTGTATTAAGAAGCTGTTTCTGGGTCTTCTCATCCCATTCTGTAAGGGTTTCCACCTGCTCTGATTCGCTAGGTGCTATTTCATATTCACTAAGGTCAAAATCCTGACCATATGATGCCTTTTTATCAAGAGCTTTTTCAGCCCTTTCCTTTAAATCTTGTTTTAAATTTGATTTAGTTTGCATCTGATACACTCCTCATATCCCTGTGATTTGATTTCATCTAAAAGTTTTCTTGGATTGCCTGAACACATGATTTTGCCACTACACATTATATAGGCTCTGTCTGCTTCAAGATAATCAAGTATCTGTCCTGTATGGGTGATAATAAGGGCTGATTTTCCTTTTACACTCCTCTCACCGATACATTCCAGGTTTGCATTTAACATCTCCTGGATTTTTGTACCCACTTTGTTTATACTTACAAGATCTACCCCTGATTCAGGTTCATCGATAAGGTACATACAGGGATTCTGTGCTATCAGCTGCAACAGCTCTGAACGTTTTATTTCACCACCTGAAAATCCGACATTGATTTCTCTGTCCATAAAACGTTTCATATCCAGCTCTTCTGCAACTTTATCAATATCCATGTTTTCTTTGGATATTGCTTTTATAAGACTGGATAGTTTAACTCCTGTCATATTGGGCGGTCTCTGAAGCATTATACCCAGACCTTTTTCAGCCCTTTCATCAACTGAAAGGTTGGTTATATCTTCACCGTTGAAAAGAATCCGACCTTCAACAACTTTATAATCGCCAAAACCCATGATCGCCCTTAAAAGTGCGGATTTGCCTGACCCATTGGGACCGAACAGTACGTTGGTGTAACCAAAATCCACTGTTAAATTAACATTGTTTAGTATTCTTTGCCCACCATCAGCAGGCTCAACTGACAGATTTTCTATTTCAAGCATTGACATTGACATATTCTCCCCTGTTATAGGACATATAAACAAAATTTTTAAGATAATGCGGTAGTTTGAATGATTTTTAGTTTATACCAGTAAATTAAAATTGTGATAGGAGTACTTAAATCAATCCCTGATAAGGTTTATATAAAAAATGTAATTCAAGTATTCTGGCAAAAATAATCACCTTCAAGCCTGAATTTTTTATACAATTCACATTCGCTACATAAACAGCCTGATTCCTTACCCGATGGTTTATTTATCCCTCTTGCACAAAACATCATTTCTCCTGTTTGCGGATACGATGGACAAACAGTACATTTACAGGCTTTAGCATGGTGATAGGACGGACATATTCCAAAATATCTTCCATAATTATTTGAATTAACCATTTTACATTCCGTTTATCTAAAAAAAGATAGAAAAAAGTATCTATTGGTTATATTTAGGACTTTTCACCATGTTTAGCCAACCCGAAAACAACCACTCTTGACTCCATAGGGGTTTCCCAGCCGTCAGGAGTGATTTCTTTTTTATCCATATCTATCTGGATATGGTTCGGATCAATACCAATATCTTCCATATAATCCAGAATTATTGATTCTCCCAGTTTTCTTGCATAATCCAGTGCTTCATGGTAACCATTACACTCTACACGCCCATTTTCAGAGAAAACATAATAATCCCAACCTGGTGCGAAAATAGATGTACGTCTTATCAGGACTTCAACTCTTCTCATACCTTTTGCAGATAGCGCCCCTACAGCGTTACCAACACTGGAGTTATCAGGAACTTTTATATCTGCATCGATTAATTCTTTTAAATCCTCTGAAAACGCACTCACAGGACCTCCGATTAAAACAACCGGTATATTGATTTTATATTGTACTGGTGATTCAATATCAAATGATTTGCGTATTTCATTTTTTGAAATCCCTTCAAAGAAGAAGGAAACTAAATTGGATGCCATGTTCTTGGTAAATTCCTGTTTAACAAATTTACAGAACTGGTATTTATCATCCATCCTTGCCAGTGAAGCGAGGTAATCAGCCCCTATATTTGCAGCCTCTACATTACGTTCAGTATAATTTCCAAGAACATGGAGTGCATCTGTTGGTGTAAATCCGATAGGCTGTACCAGACGTTTTTTTATGAGGGATTTGAGAAGTTTCCTTGAAGGATATTTGTTAATTCTGTCCTTTATTTCAGAAATTGATGTTGGTTCATCCTTTATCGCATCAAAAATTTCTCTTTCACCTTCATCTATTTCAAGTGGTTGGTATCCGCTTTTAATAAAAAACCTTGTTGGCTGGTAGTTTTCGCTTTCAAGGTTGACAGGTGACAGAGGATTTCTCTTTAACAGGTTCAAAAAATCAGGATACATCACAGCTGCTCTACATAAAGGGATTACTCGCCCAGAACCAAAATTAACCTCATTTTCCTTGACCCAAATATGGCTATCTCCTCCCATTGCAGATGTTTCCATATTAATGGCTTTTACTTTGGTTTCCCAACCACCTACAACTGCCCCTTTATCGCTCATTTTCGGTACACTATTGTAGATAACAGAAATATCTGTACTTGTACCTCCTACATCAATCACCGCACATGAATCGTTTCCTGTCAGAAAAGCACCACCAACAAGACTTGCTGCAGGTCCTGAAAAAATCGACTCAATTGGTTTTTCTAATGCTTTTTTGATTCCAACAACTGAACCGTCGCATTTGAGCATGAAGATATTGGCATCCATGCCTCTGGACTTTATTTCGGATTCAACTGTATGCATGAATTTGTCTGTCACAGGAATCAACTGTGCATTGAAAAAAGCAGTAACAGCCCTTTCAAATGCACCAAGGTCCTGTGATAGTTCATGTGAACAGACAACTGGATGGTCTGTTACCAGATTTATCCATTCCCTGACATCTTCCTCATGATCTGGATTTCTATTGCTGAAAAAAGATGAAATGGCAAAAGCAGAAACTTTATCCTTTACCTTATATACAAAATCTTCAATCGATTCAATGTCAAGAGGTGCTTTTTCACCACCTTTATGATTATGTCCCCCTGAAACCTGTATGTAATGTTTTGTAGGCAATTCCTGTTTAAAATCAAAATCACCTATAAGTATCAATCCTACAGGGAAACCTGTGCCTTCAAGGATACTGTTTGTGGAAAGTGTTGTGGAAACAGAAACTGTTTTTACAGATTTAAGGTAGCTTTCATCCAGACCGTCTATTGCATTTTTAATACCTGCCATAGGATCAGGATAGGTTGTCAGTGCTTTATTAGCTCCTATTATTTTTTCATCCGAATTCCTTAAAATCACAGCATCTGTATAAGTTCCACCGGCATCAATTCCAAGACTGTATTTCATTTTAATTACCTCATTAAATTAATGTAGATAACAAGAACATAAAAAGATTTTACATAAATGTATCGTGTTTCTACATCGATGTTAACTTCTAAAAATAATTAAAAGCTATCAATGCTTTTATAAAAAATTATGAAACTGAGTTTCAAAAATAATATTAGAAATTAAAAACAGTATCTAATAATTAACTTTAATAATTTATTAAACATGGGGGTTTGTAAATGGGAGATGAATACATATGTTTAGCCTGTGGGTCTATCATAGACTCTGAATCAAAAATTGAAAACTATAGTAAATCAATAGAAATATGTGAATGTTGTGGCAAACCGGTTACAAAAGAAGTGGCAACAAATAAAACATTAAAAACACCAGAAGCTATACCAAGATAAATTAGCTTTTGGAAATACAAAGCAACTACAAATTAAACTCTGTTTAATTAACCCAGAGCATAGGACATAAGTTTTATCTCGTGCTGGCAAAAAGTTATTATGTCTGGTTGCTGTAGATTAAGTACAGAGTTTTATATCTTAAACTTTTTTTAGAGGGGTTCATCATGGGTCTTGCTGATAGAGAATACACCAAAAGAGATAAAGACGGCAGAGTTGAATGCCTATCAAAAGATACGAATACATCATCTGCCGGTAATATAACCCAAACCAAAAATATAATTGATAAAATCCGATGTTTTTTACAATCACTAAAACAAAAATTAAAAAACCAATTTTAAGACCTTAACAATTAACTGTACCAACCCGATGTCCAGTCCACTGAACCAGGTTTATATTTTGATTCTATATCTTTAATGTTATCGTTTAACAATGCTGTTATAATTTCATCTACATTTGATGCAATATTGTTTAGAGTTCTGTTGGTTGTGTCCACTTCAAAAACCCTGCTGCACCATTCTACTGATTCAAAAAGGATTACATCCAGTTCTTCTGCATCTACATTCTCCTGTATTTTTTCGTTGGAGTAACCGCGTGATGTTAACCTTTTTTCCAGCTCTTCAAGTGATGCCCTGAGTACAATAATATTATCTGCTATATAGTGAGATAAATGGCTTTCAAGTATGGTTACAGATTTATCGTTATTTTCTTCTGTTATTTCTGATACTCTTTCAGATATCTTATCCATGTCTGCAACCACAGAATCCCGTTCTTCATCCTCATATTTGTACAGATTCTCGTTTTTAATCATCTCGTTTAGATGGATGATATTGTACCCAAAATTTGTTTCAAGAAAATTACTTAAAGAACTTTTTCCTGTTCCTGGTGTGCCTGTTAGTCCAACCAACATGGTTTAAGAGAAAGTTTTCCAGATATTAATTTTTGCGGAAATTCCGAACTATATTTAAAAAATTTCCAATCAATTTCAATCCATCAGGTGTAAGCACTGATTCTGGATGAAACTGCAACCCATAAACAGGATACTTTTTGTGTCTTACAGCCATGATAATACCATCTTTTGTAGTTGCAATCGCTTCCAATTCAGATGATAATTTCTCAATTCCCAGAGAATGATAACGTCCTGCTGTCATGGGATTGGATATACCCTCAAAAATAGGTGAATTGTCATGTAGAACCTGATGACCTTTACCATGAACCGGTCCTCCTGTAGAGTGGCTTACCGTCCCTCCAAAAGCCGTGTTTATTGCCTGATTTCCAAGACAAATACCAAGTACTGGGATTTCTGCACAAAATTCACGTATTATGTCAGTACACGAACCAATATCGTTTTCATATTCAGGATTTCCCGGACCCGGAGATATCACAATTACATCCGGATTAATGGATTTTACTTCTTCAAGTGTTATTTTGTTGGACATTACAACTATATCTGGCTCATATATGGAAAAATAATCTACCAGATTCCACACAAATGAATCCTTGTTGTTTATAAAAAGTATTTTCATATTTATCCCCTTATTGCACTAAGCATTGCCGCCATCTTTCGCTCGGTTTCCCTGTATTCATATTCAGGACTGGAATCCGATACCACCCCAGCACCTGCCTGTACATAGGCAGTACATTTGTTTATAAGTACAGTTCTGATAACTATAGCAAAATCCGCATCACCGTTCCATGAATAATACCCCACTCCTCCGCCGTAGATTCCGCGTGATGATTTTTCTAGGTTATCGATTATTTCCATCGCCCTGATTTTAGGAGCTCCTGACAATGTTCCTGCAGGAAATATTGCTCTGGTTGCATCGAACTGGTCGCACTCATCACGTAATGTTCCTTTTACAGTACTTTCGATATGCTGGACATGAGAATATTTAACAACCTTCATGAAATTTTCAAGTTTTACAGACCCACTTCTTGAAACCATGCGTACATCATTTCTGCCAAGGTCTACAAGCATAACATGTTCCGCACGTTCTTTTTCATCATTCAGCATAGAAGATGCGTATTCCCTGTCTTTATTTTCATCTTTACCACGTGAACACGTTCCTGCGATAGGGTTGGTAATAACTTCTTTATTATGAACTGTCATAAGAGTTTCAGGACTTGCACCGACAATACTCAAATCCCTGAAATTGAAAATATACATATAGGGGCTGGGATTAATATTTCTCAGTTTTTTGTAAAGGTCAAGTGGTGTTTGTTCTATATTAACTGCATATCTTCGGGAAAGCACAACCTGGAATATATCCCCATCAAGGATATGCTGTTTTGCATTTTCTACCGCTTTCTCAAAATCATTTCTGTCTATATTACATACCGGTTCCATTGAATCTGTTTTTGATTCGGGTAATGTAGATATTTCAAGACCTGATGCATCATAGAGATAATTGTATAACTCCTCTGCCTCTGATAATGCTGTATTATATACTAATTCAGGACTGCTGTTTCTTGATATAAACGGTGTTACTACAATATACACATCACCTGTAAGATGGTCAAAAACAAAGGTTTTTGTTGTAAGAGCATACTGTAAATCTGGTGTGTCAGTTTCGTATTTTTTATCCACATCCAGCCAGCAGTCATATACAATATCATATCCGTTGTAACCGATTGCTCCCCCGAGAAACGTCTGTCTATCAAAATTCTTTTGATTTAAAAGGTTTACTCCGTCTGCAGTAGGAAATACCGCTCTTAATGCGTCCAGTACATCATAACCTTCTTTTATTCTTCCCTGACAGAAATTGCTATTACCTGATTCATCAGTGCAAACATGTCCGATTTTAGAACCGATGTAGTCCACAAAATCCGAGTTTTTAAAAAATTCCAGTTTCAGATTTCTATCATTTATTGTAAGCAATGCATCCGGGTCAAAACCAACAAACGAAAATCTTGCATGTTTTTTCTCTTTTTCAACAGACTCAAGTAAATAGGAACACCTGGATTTTTGCAGCAGTGTATATAGCTGCAGGGGTGTACAGTCGGTTTCAACTTTTGCCATTAGCTGGATTATTGCAGGTTTTTCAGATTTTTCAACCAGATTGATGAATTCGTTTTTGTTTAAATCAAAAGAAAGCATTATGCATTCCTCGCCTCATGTATGAATCTATGGATTTTATCAATGTCTTTTGTATTCTTGGTTTCCACACCTGATGCAACATCAACTGCATAGGGAGATACTGTCTGGACTGCTTCTCTTACATTATCGGGATTGAGCCCTCCTGCCAGAATCACAGGTATATCCACATTGTTCATAATGGTTTTACTAATTTCCCAGTTATGTACAGTCCCGCTTCCACCGGATTTTGTATCGGTTTTTGAATCCAGCAAAATTGCGTCCAAAAGTCCCTGATTTTTTAGGTTATTAATTGTATTTTCAAATTCACTGATAACCCCGGATGACTCTGAGTTTCCAACTGGAACTGAACAGGTTTTTACAATCGGTATGTCTAAACGGTTTTTCATGTATTCAAAATCATCAGCATTGATGTTTCCGTGTATCTGCACAATGTCAGGTCTGACTGTTTCAACCATTGATACCGCCTGAACTCCTGAATCCGGCATGATAACAAGAACTGAATCCATAAACAATGGCACAGAATGTATAAGTTCTTCTGCTTTCTGGATATTGATTTTTCTGGGTGTGTCAACAGGTACATCCACTATAAAACCCACTGCATCCGCTCCGCATATGGACGCTTTTTTTATATCATCAGTGGATTTCATACCGCAAATTTTGATACGTATTGCATGTTTCATTTGTTGACCCTGAATTTGCTTTCTGGAAAGTTCTGAATTCATCCAGTTTTTTCAGTGCCTTTCCACTATCGATTGTTTCTTCTACAATAGATACTCCTTCTTTAATTGATTCTGCAAGTCCTCCCACATAGAGAGCCGCTGCTGTGTTTATGACAACTATATCTCTCTTTGGTCCTTTTTCACCGTTTAAAATATAGAGTATGTCCTGTGCATTCTCACCAGGTGTACCACCTACAATTTCATGCGGAGCTGCACGTTTAAACCCGAAGTCTTCAGGTGTCAATGTATAGGTATGTATCATACCATCCTTTAATTCTGCAACATAGGTTTCGGCTATGTTGGAGATTTCATCCATACCTTCACCATGTACTACAATTGCATGTTTTATACCCAGTTTTTTCAGTGTCAATGCCATAGGTTTACAGAGTTTTTTATCATAAACACCTATAATCTGTGAATTTGCTCCTGCTGGGTTGGTTAATGGTCCCAGAATATTGAAAATGGTCTGCATTCCCAGACTTTTCCTGATTGGTGCTACTTTCTTCATTGAGGGATGGAACACCGGTGCAAGCATAAAACCAAAACCAACTTTTTCAATGCAGTTGCAAACTTCATCTGGTGTCTGGTCTGTCATGATGCCAAGTTCGCTTAATACATCAGCACTCCCTGATAATGAGGTTACAGAGTGGTTGCCGTGTTTTGCTACTGTCACTCCTGAAGCAGCAGCAATGATTGCCGATGCTGTTGATATATTGATTGTATTATGTCGGTCTCCACCTGTTCCACAGGTATCTACAAGTGTTTCGCTAACTTCGGGATTAATAAGGTTTGCAGCCTTTTTCATACCTCTTGCAAATCCAGCCAGCTCATCGGTTGTCTCCCCTTTTATCTTCAACGCTGTTAGAAGTGCCCCTATCTGGGCATCTGTAGATTCATTAAATATGTCAGTAACAGCATTTTCTGATTCTTCTATAGTCAGATTCTGCCCTTCGGTTAATTTTTGAATATATGATTCCATGATAGACCCAAACTAATGCTTTAATGTATAATTATATACATAAAAGTACAATGTTGTGACAAAATATAAAAGTTATTGTTCAAAAATTTTTTACAGTTTGTCGATGATTAAAGTAAAATAGACTTAAAGAGAATATAATATACAGCAAAAAAATTCAGTTCAGTAATAAAATTGGTACCTTTAATAAATAAGTTCAAAATAATTGCCCAATGGAACTATAAACATGGCTGACAAGAAAATTAAATTTTCAGATAATGTCCCGGGGTCATACTACGTAGATGTCAAATGCATTGCATGTCATTTATGTGTACAGATTGCACCTAATAATTTTAAAATGAAAAATGGATATGCTTATGTTTATAAACAGCCTGAAAATGAAGAAGAGAAAAACTCCTGTGAAGATGCTGTCATGATTTGTCCTGTAGAAGCAATCGGAAATGACGGCTGAATCGGAAAATAAATAACAAATAGTCTATCCAAAATTAATGTTAGGATTAAAGCTAACAAAAAGAATAAATTAATATTGTTGAATGCTAACTCATCCTGTATATATTAGTTTGATGGTATGGATATAAATCATTTATAAATCCCTGTATAAGAGATAGATGGTTCGGCATGGATAAATCAAATCCTATATCTGCAATTGGTGAAAAATCGCTTATAGCACATATATCAGACATATTTAATACTTCAAAAAATGCCTGTATAGTAAAAGGTGCTGGCGAGGATGATTGTGCTGTAATAGACCTTAACAATGAAGAGTTTATGGTTGTTACAATAGATATGCTCCACAGGAAGACTGATTTCCCTTCCCAGATGTCAGCGTGGCAAATTGGATGGATGTCTGCGGCTGTTAATTTTAGCGATATTGCTGCAATGGGTGCCTGTCCCATAGGTTTACTTGCTGCTTTTGGATTGCCTGAAAATATGGAACTGGGGTTTATAGAGAATGTATCACAGGGTATGAATGATTGTGCGAAATACTGTAATACTTCTGTGGTGGGTGGAGATATAGACAAGCAAGATGAACTGACCATAACAGGCACTGCACTGGGTCGTGTTGATAAAAATAATTTATTAATGCGAAGAGGAGCAAAAACTGGAGATTTTGTCTGTGTTACCGGTCATACGGGGTCTGCAGGTGTTGCTCTTTATGCGATTGAAAATAAACTTGGGGTCGATGATAATTTTTTAAAAGCTCTTTTTGAACCAGTACCCAGAACTCATGAAGCACAAAAACTTGCTCAATCCGGTGCTGTAACCTCAATGATTGATACAAGCGACGGACTTGCCATGTCCCTCTATGACCTCTCTTTGAGCACTCAGGTCGGATTCAGAATATATGAAGATAAACTTCCTATTTCAAATGAAACCTATTCTATTGCAGATAAAAAGAAAGCTATTGATTTTGCACTGTATTCAGGCGGTGATTTTGAACTGCTGTTTACTGTATCACCTGAATTAAAATCTAATGCATCTAATTCATGTGATTTTAAAATAATTGGAGAAGTAATAGACGCAGAGAAAGGAATTGTACTGGAAAGTACTGATAAAAATCAAGAGGTAATAAATAGAAAAGGATATGAACAGTTATAATTCATAAACCATACTAACAAA
>NZ_JAHENT010000041.1 GCF_018609725.1 Methanohalobium sp.
AAAAGTCACCGCTCGAATAAAATTTTGATAAATCTACGGAATCCCCCAGCCACGGATAAAATTAACTCGCACGCCTACGTAAACTCCGGCGTACTCAAACAGAATTTTATCCTACTGGCTATCCCTGTTTGCTAGATTTATGGCAAAATTTTATTAGGCGGCAAGCCAAGATAAATTACCGTGAATAGAATTATCTCTAAACCGGTGCAAATCCTGTAGAATTAATATTAAAACTTCGAATTTTTTTACAATAAGTAATAGAATCTATGATTTAGTTTATTTTTAACTGGCAAACCATATTAATTATTGGGTGTCCCAATGCGGAAAACAGGAAAACAATCCATGAGTTAACCTAAATATCAACAATACCATAACTTGCCGGCTTTTTGATTTTTAAGATCCCACTGAAATGGGGCAGGGAGGTTGATTAGGGGAGTCTGTAAACACCCTGCTCAAAGCAGCCTCCTATTCTCATAACTATTGATGGTTATTAATGAATGTGTCAGAATTTATTGCGAAACTCTAGTACTCAATCAACTCAACAACAACCTCTCCACCGGAATTCACCTGTTAATCTTACGGGTTAAGGGTAAGTGAACTGTCTACCTCTTCGAATAGTTCATCCGGGTTAATGGGTTTTATGATGTATTTTAATGCCCCGTGATAATAGGCTTGTTCAATATATTGCTGGTTATCGTAAGCTGAAATAATTATTAGCGGGATGGGTAAATTTTGGGAGTGAATTTGCTTTAAAAGATCAATACCGGTCATTCCGGGCATCATTAAATCAGACAAAATAAGATCTGCCTGATGATCTTTCAAATAGGCCAACGCTTCCATAGCATCCTGAAAACATTTGATGTTGTATTTATCTTCCAGTAACTTCTCGATTAGTTTTAGGTTCGTCAGATTATCATCAATAGCAATTATTTTTGGCTCTGGCATAAATATGTCCATTATTTTTAATAAAAGTACTAATAATTAGAAACTTGATAAACAGTATTAATACGGGTTTCAATATTAAGACGTATGTTAAACTGAATGGGTTGGTAGTATAAATACGAGGATTTATTGTTAATTTTTATTGTTCCGTGATGAGGCTGTTTTGAACGGCAAAGCGGATTAAGTCTGCTGTATTTCGTGAATTTGTCTTACTTAACAGGTTGGACCGATGGAATTCGGCTGTTCTCTTGCTGATATATAGTTTTTCAGCTATTTGTTGGTTTGTGTATCCTTTGTAAATAAACTTAAGTACCTCATATTCCCTTGAAGAGAGGTTAAAATCTGCATAATTGGCTCTTTCTTCTTTGATCTGGAGATGCTGGAGTATGTCTTCTTTTGATTCTCCGTCAAGTGGATAATTATTCAGATTTTGAATTTTAGTGATATTCCGTAAAATTTGGTTTAATTCATTTATTATAAGACGATTTAATGCCATTTCATTTTTATCGTCTAAATTATGATCTTTTTCATTTAGCATGTAACAGGCAATAAATGATTCTCCTTCAATGTTCAGGCGAAATCCAAGAACTCTGCATTTAATAAGATCCCCTTCTTTTTGCTGAATAAACAAATCGGTGGTAAAATCTGAATTATCTCTGTTAATAGTTTGTTCAATCGTTTTGTTATAGCGAGGTTTTTCGGTCTGGAGAAGATTGTCTGTAATGGTGAAATGTTTGAAATCTTTGTGGTTATAATTTAAAAGTTTTTTTGTAATGGTGTTATATGCTACATACTTTTTGTCATCTGATATGTAGAAGCCTGTTTTAAAATTGTTCAGGATAACTACTAACCATTTAATAGTGGTTTTCAGGTGGCTAAAATATTCTCCTAGTCTTTCTCCATGAATATTCTCGGGTATGATGGCGATGCCTTCATCTTTTTTTTCGGTCTTTTTTACTTCTATATGATCAAACAACTCATCGGCGTGCTCCAGGTTGACAACCTCATAACCCTTTTGAGAGAGCATTTGTTTGAGAAGATGAATGTTAATTTCATGATCTTCAATAAAGTAAACTGTTTTTTTGTCTTTTTTGACAAACACTTTGGATTTCATGATAGGTTCTATCTCTCAGAATTTAGTCGCAAAATTAAATTTCCCTGTTAATGATTCAAACAGTATTAATACCAGATTTTAACTGGAAATCTTTCAATAAATTAGGGTTTAGTAGGGCAGGATATTATATTAATTTATTAACGGCCAGTAAAAATAGATATTGTTTATTGCTTATAGTTTCTAACAATATTCTTTATAAAGCGTTTATATAGAATTGAAAGCATGTTAATTTATAGAAGTAAAAACTAGAAAGGTGAGCTGTATCACCATTAAAAATTTAACTTTTAATACCCCCCTGCGTAGTATTGAATACGTATAATATGATTTTTTTTAAAATTTAGAATACATGCGCCGAAACAGACGAATGAATATAGTATTTTTTATTGGGAATTTATTTTTTTTACTGGTGTTTTCAGTTCATACTTATTCTCAAACTTTAGATAATGGCCTTTTGTCAAATGTTACCTCTCCAGTAATAGCGGGTGATACGATGACCTTTAATACGCATCCTCATGCTACGTTTCCTTCTTCTTCTCCATATTTTGACCAGGTGAACACAGGAACAATTGAAAAGATTGATGGTAATAATTACAGATATATTGCTCCTGCGAGCCTTGCCTCATATCCATTTTATGATACCTTGTATGTTGAAAAAGACAATAACTATGACACTACGGTTATTAAAGTTTTATCTACTGCTACAAATATATATAACGTTTACGAAGATGGATCCTATTGTAGTGGTCCTGGGTCAGAGGTTTGGCTCTCGGGCTCAGAAAATCTACATGGGTATGAATTATATCGGGATGGAGTTCCTGTAGATACCATCGCAGGTGACGGGGATTCAATTTCTTTTGGTCTTCGCCTTGAGGGTGAATATACTGTTTATGACACTACTGATGGAGTGTGGATGAGTGGAAGCGCCACTATATCTGACATAAAACCCGGGATGGCTTCGCTGATATATTTAAGTGATTCCGCTTACTGTGAGGGGGGATTAGGGGTTGAGCTTGGAGTGGATACAAGTGAGGTGGGAGTAGACTATGAGTTACATAATTCTGAAAGTGGCTATATAACTACCTTTGGCGGGACAGGGGATACGTTAAATTTTGGGTACTATACTGATTCTGCCGGCTACTATTATGGTATTGCCACGAATGGTACAGGTACCTGTGAACAACCATTGAACGATTCGTTGGAAATTACCATAAAAAACGTCCCTTCGGTATATACACTAACCGGACCTACCAGTTTATGCGAGGGAGCGAATATTGAATTAACTTTATCAGACTCTGAAAATGATATACAATACGATTTAATCGATCAAACAACGGGAAATACAGATACTACCATATACGGCGATGGCGCTGCATTAAATTTTACCGTTTCGGATTCGGGTTCATATTACGTGATGGCAACGGATACAGCTACTCTCTGCCAGAATCCAATGAACGATACGATTAATGTTGACAAATACCCAACGGTTAGTCTTAGTGTATCCCCTGATAGTACCGGGATATGTGTCGGTGATTCCGTGCAGTTATCCGCCAGTGGTGCTGATACTTATGTGTGGGAACCTTCAACTGGATTGAGTGATGACAGCATTGCTGATCCAATGGCGGGTCCGACAAGTACTCAGGATTACAGTGTTATTGGCAATAATTCTTACAATTGCCCCGATACGGCTGGAGTTACCGTGACTGTAAATTCTTATCCCACCGCCAATGCTGGGTCTGATACTTCAATATGCCGCGGGGATAGTGCTCAGTTAGTTGCTGGTGTCGGTTACGATGATTATTCATGGAACCCTTCTTCAAATTTGAGTGATCCGGACAGTCGTATTACGAATGCCGGGCCATCTACTTCAACTACTTATACGGTTACCGTAACCAGCGAGGAAGGCTGTAGCTCGCAAGATACTGTGAGAGTGCAGGTTGATTCTGTCCCGGCTCCTGCTGTAAACGATCCTTCGGTTTGTTTTGGTGATTCTGTTACCTTAAATGCTAGTGGTGGAGACTCTTATGAGTGGAGCACCGGAGAAACAGGTTCTTCTATTCTTGTCTCTCCTCCGGATACTTCTGATTTTACTGTTGAAGCCTTTTATGATAATGGTTGTTCTGCAAAGGATACCTCAACAGTTTCTGTTATGCCTCTTCCATCTTTAACAACTTCCAATGATACAGCAATTTGCCCAGGAACCTCTGTTGAACTTGGCGCATCCGCTTCAGGCGGTTCCGGTAGTTATTCCTACGAATGGAGTACCGGACAGAGTGGCGACACCATAACAGTTAGTCCTTCAACTGAGCAGGATTATGGCGTGGAGGTAGAAGATGATAATGGTTGTCGTATGGATGACTCTGTTAATGTCTCTATTTCTGATTTACCTGATATTAATGTTTCGGGGTTGGATTCGGCCTATTGTAATGATGTCAGTGGTTTTACATTCCATGCAACACCGGATAGCGGATTTTATACTTCTCCCTGGAGTGATACTGATATATTCGAAGACAGAGGGGAAGGAGAGGCATACTTTAATCCTTCCAATGTTTCCTCTGAGGGTACTTATGATATTACATACGAAGCAACAGGCAGCAATACCTGCACCGATGATACTACAATGCAGGTTACTGTGAATTTTGTGCCTGATGTGAATTTCTCCGGTTTGCCCGATTCGATTTGCTTAAATGCGGATACAGTATTGCTAACAGGTAACCCGGAGTCTTCAAATGGATTCTTTACCGGTAACGGCATCATTGATAACGGAGACGGAACTGCTATATTTGATCCGGATTCTGCAGGCACAGGAAGTCATACTATTACTTATACGTATACAGATCCGAATACCGGATGTACAAATTCAAGAGCAAAGGAAGTCTATGTCAGAAAATTACCTGAAGCTTACGCGGTGGATATCACGGGGCATTATTGCGAAGACACTCCCGGGGATTCAATATCGTTATCTGGTGGTGAAACGAATACTTATTATGAAGTTATAAGGAATGGAAACGACACTTACTATGACACAACCCTTGTAAGTTCAGGAGATTTTACTTTTGATACCGTTTTTACTGAAAACACCTATGAGGTTGTGGCTACATCTCCTGAGGGATGTACGAATAGCATGTTGAATGAAGTCAGTACTGTTGAATGGCAATTACCCGATGATGCCTATAATATAACAGGTGATGATATTGTGGAGGTGGATGGGATTGGATATTATAGTGTTGATCCCATTGCAAATGCAGAAACCTATAACTGGATAAAACCTTCTGCCGCTACAATTGATTCCGGTAACGGGACCAATCACATAAAAATTGACTTTGCAGGTGTATCACCAGGGAATTATACCATTGAAGTTTTTGGTTCAAACAGTTGCGGAGTTGGTGATACGGCATATTTTGACGTTGAGGTAATGTCGGAACCTGCCGATATTGATTCAATAGCAGGACCTGATACCGTTTGTGCCGGCTCCCGTAGTCTCATTTATGAAGCTTTTCCGGATCTACCGGAGGCAGATTCTATCGAGTGGTCAGTGCCAACTGGTTTCCATATCGTCAGTGGATACGGAACAGAAACTATTGAGGTCGATATAGACAGCTCTGGTGCAAGTAGTGGTTATGTCATTGCTTGGGGAGTAAATGCTTCTGGTGCGGGAGGAGCAGACTCCCTCTATGTCATAGTAAATTCAATACCCGAAATAGATAACATAAGCATTAGCGATCAGCTTGATTGTAGTAAAGATTCTGTATTGATGGTTGGTTCAGGAGATCCTGATCCTTCCGATGCACAATATACCTGGACAGGGGGCGGGAAGACCGTAAAAAATGATTCAATATACGCTTCTGCTTCAGGAGATTATACGCTTACGATAAATGCCAATGGTTGTGTTACGGATACTACAGTAACGCTTACTGAGGATACACAAAAACCTTCTGTCAACATTGAAACACCGGATACATTAACCTGTAATAAAACTTCTGTAACCCTTGAGGCAACTTCCGATGCGGATGATAATACAGAATATGTGTGGACTGCTTATAATGGTGCAAATATTGTTTCGGGCGATTCAACTGCTACTCCAACGGTAGATTCTGCCGGAACCTATGAGGTGACGGTAACTGATTTGGAGAATTCATGTACCAGGGTAGCTTCAGTAGAGGTGGAGGATAATCTTACAAAGCCTTCTTTCGATCTCTCCGATCCACAGGATATAACTTGTGAAAGGGATACTTCGGTAATTTCTGCTACTACTGTTTCCGATGCTACCTATCAATGGAGCGGACCTGAAATAATTGACGGACAGGGAACTTCTTCAGTCACCGTAAAGGAGATAGGCGAATATACACTGAAAGTGACTTATGATGATAACGGATGCAGCAGAAGTAAATCAAGAACCGTTGAAGCTGATTCTTCTGCTCCTACTGATGTATCTTTAACAAAATCGGGAGATATAACTTGTGATACTAATCAGGTAAGCCTTGAAGCATCAACGAATACTTCAAATGTTTCATACGATTTCTACCCACTTTCTACCGGAAATATTGTAGATACATCCGGCAATACCGCATTGGTCGATAAAGCCGATGATTATGCAGTGACAGTTACCAAAAATTCAACAGGTTGTACAACGGAAGATACCACTACTGTTAATGACAACAGGCACAATGTAAATGCTAATATTACTGCAGTATATGGTGAGATTACCTGTAATGAGCCTTATGACACCTTACGAATGACTTCTGACTTAACAGACAAGACTGTGAAGTGGAGCGCTTCCAACGGAGGAAATATTATTTCCGGTGCATTAAGTCCGGAAATCGTGGTTAATGCCGCTGGAACATACTCAGTGACAGTTACTGATACTATCACAGGATGTACAGGAACAAATAGTATAGATATTTCTGAAGATATTACACCCCCAACTATTCATGATATCACAAGAGACCCCAATGAGATTACTTGCACGGAAGATGTGAACCTGGTAGCTGATGTGTCCGGTTATTCATCACTTTTATGGACAACAAGTGATGGCGGTAACATAACACCTGACGACCAGGATTCCGTTTATGTAGATGCTCCGGGAACATATAAGCTTGAGGCAACAGCGGATAATGGATGCACAACCACTGACTATATTGATGTCCCTGCTGATACTGCCAGTCCTCAAATGACACTGACAACAAATTATGAGGATATAACCTGCAGCAATACACATGATACGCTGGAAGTTTCATCCACCACCCCAAACGTTACTTATCATTGGAGCAAGGTCCCAGGCAGCGGAAGCGGTACCATCACCGATGTTACTTCTAAAACTCCTGTTGTTGATGGCTCGGGTACATTTGAAATTGTGATTACAGGAGATAATGGATGTACAACAGATAGCTCAGTAACTGTTGATACGAATTATACAACATCTAATATCAATTATTTTGATAATGACCCTGAAGATATTTCCTGTAAAAATCATACTGTAGAATTAGAGGTTGATGTATATCCGGATGACTCTGATTTGCTTTGGACCACTGATGGTATAGGCGATATAGACTATGAAACAACAGAGAATCCTATTGTGGACGCACCAGGGGATTATACTGTAACAGTTACCCATCCGGAAACAGGATGTTCCATAGATAGCACAGTGACCGTCGAAAGAAATGATTCATTGCCTGAGGCTGTCATTGACAAGAATGTGAGTCGGATTACATGTGAAAAAGATACGGTACATATTGACGGCAGCGCATCCGAGGGGATAAATTTTGAATGGACCAGCAAAAATGGCAACATTTTGTCTGATAATACTCTGGAAAAAATTATTGTAGGCTCTGACGGCTGGTACATCCTTACTGTAGAACACCCCACCAGCGGATGTACGGATAAAGATAGTGTTGAGGTTGAAGCAGCCCAAAATGTTCCGTATATTCTTATGGGTTATATGGATACAGATACCTTAACCTGTAAGAACCCAGAGTTGGAGATTCCTGTCGATTCCGTTGACGTTCCGGATTACTGGTGGACAACCTCCGATGGTAATATTGTATCCGGTGATAGTTCACTAAATGTTACAGTCGATGAACCCGGAACTTACACTTTCCACGCTATTGACAGTATTACGGGCTGTACCAATTCCAAGTCGGTTGAGATTTATGAAGATAAACAAAAACCGAATGTAAGCTTTTCCTCAGATACGCTAACATGTAGTGTAGATACAGTAAGAATTGAAAGCAGGATAGAATATGCAAATGATCCTACAAAGGTAACTTTCCAGTGGTCTGGTGGTGATATTGTACCTGGTGATGAGGACTTGCCTAATCCGAGAGTTACGTCTGCCGCCACATACAATGTGACAGTAACAGATGAAGTGAACGGATGCCAGAGAATAACAAGTCATGAAGTTGGTGAAAACACGACTAAACCTGCTATTAACATCAATAAAGATCCGGAGGATATTACCTGCGAGCGATCAGAAGTTACCCTTGAGGATAATACCGGACAGACAGATGTGTCCTATAAATGGACAACCACCGGAGATGGTAATATAGCTAATCCGAATACCCCCACACCTACAGTGGATGATGCGGGATGGTATACATTGAGAATTACTAAGAATAACAATGGTTGTTATAGAGAAGACAGCGTAGAAGTAGATACCAATTATTACACTCCTTCTGTATTCATTGATCCTGTTGATGACATAACTTGTTCCAATCCGGAAGTTGAACTGGAAGGTGGTTCTCCGGATAGTGTTTCTTACAAGTGGACAGGGCCAAGTATCACAGGTAATGACGAGTCTCGTATTACCACAGCGGATGAAGGAGGTTATTATACATTGACAGTGACAGATAAAGTTACAGGCTGTAAGAATGATAGTACAGTGAAAGTCATTGAAGACAATACACCGCCCTCTGCTCCTATGGTAGGTGATACCGGCACATGCGAAGGTTCCTCAAATGTTCCTTTGACAGCAACAGGAACGAATATTAAATGGTATGATGACGCAACATTAACCAACCAGGTTGGTTCTGGAGACACTTATACTCCAGCTGTTTCTGCTCCAGGAGATTATGCATATTATGCCACCCAAACAGGGGCAAACGGTTGTGAAAGCGACGCTGCTTCAGCTATTTATTCGATTTATGAATTACCCGGCAAGCCTACCACACAAGATGAATCAATATGTTACGGAGAACCAAATCCTTTCATGGAGGCTTATCCTTCCAATTCAAACTATGACATTCATTGGTATAACAGCAGTGATAGCCTGCTTTCAGTTTCTGATTCATATAAACCAACTCAGACCGATATAGGAACTTATGAATTTGGAGTAACCCAGGTCGATATGAATGGTTGTGAAAGCGAGCAGGAAGATGCTTATTTCACCATTAATGATATTCCTTCTGCCCCCGTGGTTGAAGAAGATACACTTGAAATATGTTATGGTTCAGATAATAAATCTTTTGTGGCTCATGGAGATAACATTAAATGGTATGATTCCGAACCACCGGCAAATGCTATTGCAGAAGGTAATATATTTACACCGGATGAGAATACCACAGGAACCTATACATATTATGTGACTCAATCCAATAGCTCAACCGGATGTGAAAGTAGCTATACTGAAGTTACCTATATTATACTTCCTAACCCGGCTAAGTTTGATCTCTTAGGTGGAGGAACATTCTGTGAAGGAACAGGAGGCGTTGAAGTATATCTTGATGATTCTGAAAACTCAGTTACGTATGATTTATATCAGGACGGGAATGCTTATATTACCAATATTAATGGGGACGGCGATAGTATTTCTTTCGGAAATATCACAGCCGATGGAACCTATACAGCTTATGCCACCGGTGATAATGGCTGCTCTTTAAGGATGAGCGGAACAGCAATTGTTGATATGGAACCTCTGCCTGAAGAACCTGGAACTATCACAGGGGATTCAGTTGTCTGTGAAGGATCCACCATTGATTATACAGTTCCTGAGATTGAATATGCAGAATATTATATATGGTCAGTTCCAGCAGGTTCAGAGATTGTTGCCGGCGATAATTCCCGAACAATATCGGTGAGCTATTCAGATACTGCACAGAATGGAATGATAACTGTGTATGGAACGAATTCTTGCGGTGACGGAGAGGAATCTGTAGGCCATGCTATTACTGTAAACAATTTACCGGATTCAGCAGGTTCAATAACAGGTCCGGATGAAATATGTCAAGGTGCTGATAATGTTTCCTTTGAAGTAGATAAGATTGATTATGCAGATGAGTATGAATGGACACTTCCATCGGGTGCTACGATAACATCTGGCGAAGGTACAAGAATGATTGTCGTTAACTTTGATGAATCGACCACGGGTGGCATAGTCAAGGTGAAAGGAAAGAATGAGTGTGGGTATGGGGAAGAATCTCCAAAACATGAAATAAGCGTGAATTCTGTACCTGAAATTGTGACTGATTTTTACAAATCAATATGCTCGGCTTCCGATTCTCTGATAGCTGAAGACCCAGGAGGTTCAACAACTATCTTATGGGAGTTGATAGAAGGACACGGAATTATTGATGCTCCAAACAGCTTTGAAACTGAAGTGACTGACCTTGGAAATGGAATCAATAAATTTACTGTGACTCTTGATAATGGCACCTGTTCTGTGACTGATACTGTTATTATAGAGAATAATCAGGTATCTGTAAATGCAGGAGCTAATAAAGAATTATGTGAAGATGTTGACACCCTTAACGGTAGTCAACCACCAGAAGGTGCCACCGGGAACTGGTCAGTACAAAAAGGTAAAGCAACATTTCAGGATGCCAATAGTTATTCTACAGCTGTAGAGGACCTCGCCAGAGGAGAAAATGTGCTACGCTGGACAATAACAAAAAATGGTTGTGAAAGTTACGATGAAGTAACATTAATCAATAATTCTCCTACCGAGGCAGAAGCTGGCATATCCCGTGAATTATGCAAGGATAGTGCTTATCTCGACGCCAATATTCCAAAAAGTGATGAATACGGCGAATGGTCAATTGTTAATGGGTTTGTAGATTTTGCAAATATCAATGATCCGGGTACCAAAATTACTGATATTTCAAATGGTGATAACACTCTGAAATGGACTATAACTAAAAACAACTGTTCTTCATCAGATTCTGTAATTATCACCAATAACCAAACCGAGGTTGATGCAGGAGAGGATCAAATTCTTTGTTCCTACAGAACTGATTTAAATGCTACAGCTGCCCCTTCTGGAGCTACTGGTATGTGGGAAATTGTAGATGGCTCTGCAAATTTTGATGACCCTGAAGCACCGGATACAGAGGTTTACCTGGGGTCAAGTGATACAACAATTCTGAGATGGGGAGTAAACATCGATGGATGCATCTCTTACGATAGTGTTATGCTAATAAATAATTCACCATATCCGGTTAATGCTGGTCCAAATCAGGTTGTTTTTCAATTTGAAACACATCTGGAGGCAACAACTCCGGAGAAAGGAACAGGGGTATGGACTCTACTTGAAGGTGGAGGAGAGTTTGCGGATGAAACTGATCCAAAGACTGAAGTTACTGAACTTGCTTATGGAAAAAATAAGTTTCAATGGACGGTAACGTATGAAGATTGTATCGAAAGGGATACAGTAGTTGTTGATAATCAATATGCAGGGGATATAACGGCAGGAGAGGATACTATTATTTGTACTAACCAGCTTCGGTTAAATGCTTCCGATCCTGAGCAGGGAGAAGGAGAGTGGAGTGTTGTTGATGGTTCTGCTAATTTTGAAGACAAAAATGACCCGAATACTTTAGCCAAGAATTTATCCAAGGGTGACAATGTACTTCGGTGGACGGTATATGGCAATGGGGTTGTATCTGATGAAGTCACCATTACCAACAATTCGCCTACTGAAGCTAGCGCAGGTCCTGATATGACTTATTGTGCTGATTCGGCACAGCTTACTGCCAATTCTCCTACTATTGGGGAAGGTTCATGGGAATTAATAGGTGGCTCCGGAACTTTTGAAGATTCCACAAAAAATAATACCATGGTGTATGGATTGAGTGCAGGAACGAATACCTTCCGCTGGAAAGTTACTCATGAAGGATGTGAATCCACTGATGATGTTGTTATCACTAATAATACTCCTACAGAGGCTGATGCAGGGGATGACATGACCTTATGTTCAGATGAAACTGTATTATATGGAAATGCTCCTGTTGAAGGCGAAGGGTTATGGACCCTGGTTAGTGGCTCCGAGTCTGTTACCTTCCAGGATCAGACTGTAGGTAATACTGTTGTTGAAAATCTTGGTCATGGCGATAATGTCCTGCGATGGACAATAACAAAAGGAGAGTGTTCATCTTACGATGATGTTACAATAACGAATAATAACCCGAGTGAGGCGAACGCAGGACGAGATAAATCAATTTGTGTCGATACATTCAATCTGAATGCCAATGATCCTTCTGTAGGTACAGGTAAATGGAGGGTGATTACTGGTTATGGAGAATTTGATGACACCTTAGTGCATAATACAACTATTCGTGAATTGAGTAAAGGCAGCAATATCCTTCGCTGGACAATAGAGCATGAAGGTTGTGAATCCTATGATGAAGTAGAGATTTCAAATGATATGATAGAGTCTGATGCTGGTATAGACCAAAGTATATGTGTTGATAGTACCTCTTTATCTGCTAATAATCCTGCCCCCGGGGATGGATATTGGTCGGTGATAACGGGTTCAGCAAACTTTGAGGATCATAATAATCCAGATACCGATGTTAGCGGATTGGATTACATGGTGGAGAATCAGTTGAAGTGGACAATAGTAAATGAATCGTGTGTTTCTAAAGACACTGTAACTATTCAGAATAACCATCCTGGTATTGTTTACGCAGGAAAAGATAAGGATATATGTGACCATTCAGTAACTTTACAGGCAAATCCAAACTATATAGGTGTAGGAGTCTGGGAACCAATTGTTGGAGGAGGGGATATACATGATCCCGGCAGTCCGTCAACGGATGTTACAGACCTTGAATTGGGTGAAAATACATTCAGATGGACAGTGACAAGGAATGGATGTATATACTCCGATGATGTGACCATTACAAATAACATGCCTGTTCAGGCTTATGCAGGTGAAGATGACAGTACATGCAGTGATAGCTATGAGCTTTATGCTGAAGAACCGCCATTTGGTCAGGGAAAGTGGACAGTTGTAGCTGGATCAGGTGAGTTCGAAGAGGATTCTTCCTCCTCTACAACAGTTAATAATATGGCCCAGGGAACGAATACTTACAAATGGACAATCTATAACGGTCAGTGCAGTACAAGCGATGAGGTTTCAATTGCAGTGAATAAACCGGATATCCCGAATGCCGGACCTGATAAGAGTGTCTGCTCAGATAGTACATACCTCCAGGGTAATCACCCGTCTTACGGTCAGACCGGATATTGGGAGATCGTGGAGGGAAGTGCAAGCTTCGAGGATGAAAATGATCCTAAAACAAAAGTTACAGGACTAAATTATGGCCGAAATGTATTGCGCTGGAATATTGAGAAAAATGGTTGTACGTTGTATGATGAGGTTACTATTCAGAATAATTCTCCTACAGTAGCTTTTGCCGGTGATGATATGCATGTATGTGGTGATGAGACTCGATTAAATGCCCAGGAACCGACAATTGGAACTGGAGAATGGAGCCTTGTTAGCGGGACGGCAGAGATTGAAGATAAATATTCTGCAAACTCTAAGGTTAAAGGGCTGGGTTTTGGTCCTAATACTCTTCGGTGGACCACCAAACATAATGGATGTACTTCCATAGATGAGGTTATTGTTTATAATGATCTTGCAACAGCCTATGCTGGCGAAGACCAGTCAGTCTATGAGCCTGAGGCTTATATGGTAGGCAATACACCATCGCGTGGCGATGGCGAATGGATCATATTGGGTGGGTCAGGTACATTTGAACATCCGGATAGTGCTCAGACTAAGGTCTCTGATTTGGCCCCTGGGGAGAATACATTCAGATGGAAAATAACAAATAATTCATGTGTTGCATTTGATGAGGTGAGTATTACCTACTATGAAATGCCGAAAGTGGAGTTTACGCTTGATACGAACGAGGGATGTCCGCCCCTGACAGTACAATTCCTGAATAAATCGCTGAATGCCAATTCTCAATTTACCTGGGATTTTGGAGATAATAACATTTCCAAACACGAAAACCCAAGGCATACTTACTATTCACCAGGGGAATACACAGTGGAACTTTCAACTACCGGACCTGATGGCTCTAAAGTTACCGATGACACCACTGTTATTGTGCATAACAAACCTGAAGCTGATTTTGAAGTTGCTCCGCATGAAGTATACATT
>NZ_JAHENT010000042.1 GCF_018609725.1 Methanohalobium sp.
AAAAAATTATCATTCAGCAAATAAATATATCTTTCCAGAACTTAAACCCTTTTTATCCATAATTTGTATAAAGGAGTTTTAGATGAAACTGGACAGGATTGAAATAATACAGGGTGACATCACGAAACAGAATGTAGATGCTGTTGTAAATGCTGCAAATAAATCACTTCTTGGTGGGGGAGGTGTTGACGGTGCTATCCACCGTGCTGCAGGACCACAGTTACTTGAAGAATGTAAAAATCTTGGTGGATGTGAGACAGGTGAGGCAAAAATAACAAACGCCTACAAACTCCCTGCTAATTGGGTTATCCATACTGTTGGACCAGTGTGGAAAGGCGGCGGCCACCATGAAGATGAAATGCTTGCAAAATGCTATATAAATTCACTGACCTTAGCTAAACAGTACAATATAAAGACCATAGCCTTCCCTGCTATAAGTACAGGGGCTTATGAATTTCCAGTTGAAAGGGCTTCAAGGGTTGCAATAAAACAGATAATTGATTTTCTTGAAAATGATTCGACTATAGAAAAAGTAATCCTTGTCTGCTTCAGTGAAAAGGATTATGAACATTACCAAAAAGCCATGTCTGAATTAACATAAAACAAAAGAGGTATATTATGATAGGTATAATGTCGGATTCCCATGACAATATGGATGCGATATATAAAGCAGTATCCGTATTTAATGAAAAGAATGTAAATTCTGTGTTACATGCCGGTGATATTGTGTCTCCTTTTACTGGTAAAGCACTTAGAAACCTTGAGTCGGAACTGTATTATGTTTTCGGTAACAATGATGGCGACATTTTGACCATTAAAAAATGGTTTGATGAGATAGGAGCTGAAAACTGTGGTAATTTTGGAGACCTGACAATTGAAGGTCGGCATATAGCACTGGTACATGGTGTCAATAATTCAATGGTAAAAGCGATTGCCGGTTCTGGAGATTATGATGTAGTTGTTCGTGGTCATACCCATAACAGAGGGACAGAATACATTAAAGGGACATTGATTATAAATCCAGGAGAAACAGCTGGTGTACTTACCGGCAACAGGTCAATAGCACTTCTTGATACTGATACTTTGGATGTAGAGTTTGTAGAAATCTGATATTTTTTAGTACCCCCTTTCAAGTATTTCGATAAGCTGGTCTGGATATGGCATATTGTTCTGGATTTTTTTATACACATTTTTTATAAAGGTAAAGAAAACCCCGATGTCTTTAGAGCTTGTCCGACAATAATTAATTAAGCAATAATATTTAATTGCTTAAGTTTTGCAGATTTTTGTTATTCTACAATACAAGGATTGATTTTTCAATTAATCATTTGTATTATCCAGAATTTAGCCATATTTTCCTTAGATTAACAGCAGCACAAACCAGATTAAATTCAGTTTTTACTGAATTCAACCCTCTTGTAATAAATTCTCTGAATCTCAAATTCTGCTTGTAATTTCCGATAGCAGGTTCAACAGTATGTTTCCTTTGTTCAAATATTCTCTTTGCTTGTTCAGTTTTCATCTTATTTCTCAGATGTTTCCTATCTTCTGATACATAAGTAATTTTTAACTGCCGTATCCCATCTTTTCTGTTGGTACATTGATATTTGGATTTACAATCTCTGCAATGTATACCTCTGTAAACTCGAAGTTTTCCTGGCCTGTCTCTATCATTTGATTCAAAAGAAAATATCAAAATCCCGTTTTCAGGACAGATATACACATCCCTTTGTTCATCATAAATGAATCTTGAAACATTATAAGGATGCTTAGTATTATTTTCAGGTTTAGGGTTTTTCTTATAACTATTATCGATTTGTTCCGGTATATAAGGGTCCAGTTCTTTCTGTTTCAAGAATTGTATATTCTTTTCATGAATGTAACCACTGTCAGCACATATTTTCGTATTTTTACTTAATCTCCCACAATACTTTTCAACAAGTTCAAGTTGTGGTTTAAGCTGATGAGCATCGTTTCTATCCTGACATACATCATTAGCAATTATGATTCCTTCCTTATGGTCTACCGTAATCTGAGTATTATATCCCAGTTCAATTCTACCTTTCTTGTTCTTGATAAATCTTGATTCAGGGTCTGTTAAACTAAACCTTTTGGTGGTATCCTTATCGGATTCGTACTTAGCTATCTTTACGTTATCCAGGTGTTTCAAGTTTTTATCCTGATTTGCATTATTAAGCTTATCAGCATACTTCTTACAGACAGATTTAACTCGGTTCTTGCTGGTTTCATCAAGCTGGTCATAGCCTCTGCAGTCTTGTAATTGTTCATCTTCGAGTTCATCAGTTGCAATACTTTCTTTCAGCATCTTGTTGATGTAATCTTCGATGACCTCCAGTTCATCTCTTGTGACAGTACTGTTGTTGGATGCGGATGCTTTAACTACAGACCCATCAATACTCAGATTTTCCATCCCCACTGACCCAACTTCTCTGGCAGCAGTAACGGTGTTTTTGAAGATTTCTCTGATCAAATCTCCATTGTCCTTTCTGAAATCACTTATAGTCCTGAAATCCGGGGTTTGTTTCTCGGCAAGGTACATGTATACTACATTTTCACGTACACATCTTGCGATGGTACGTGAAGATCTGATTCCATCAATCATCGCCTGTATCAGTACTTTGCAGAGTATCCTTGGATGATATGCAGGATGCCCTGCACCCGCATATCTATCTTCGAACTCGCTGAAGTCGAGTTCTTCTACGAATGAATCTACCAGGTAGCAGATGTGGTCAGAACTTATCATGTCTCTTATATCAGGCGGCAGCAGCCATGTCTGGTCTTTGGATGATTGGATGAAAGCCATGTTAATAAATTAATTAATCTATAATTTATATTTATTTGTCTAATAGATAAAAATAGGTTAACAGTGGTCAGAATTGTTGGACAGCCTGTTTAGCATCGTGGTATGATAAATGGTCAAAAAAAGTATAAGTATTTTGCTAAATGATTATATAATGTATGTATCTGACCCAGAAGAATCATCTCCGTGCTGATAAGCAGACGTATGAAACTTTGAAAAGGTTGACCAAACTGTCCAAGAACCTGTACAATTTCACATTGTATACGATTAGACAGTATTTCTTCAACTACAGGAAATATCTCAATAAGAATACTGCTTATCACACGGTTAAAGAGAACGAGAATTACAAATTGATGCCATCTCAGGTTGCCCAGAATACTGTGGAAACTGTAGATGGTAGTA
>NZ_JAHENT010000043.1 GCF_018609725.1 Methanohalobium sp.
ATTATCTTGGAGGATTTTAGCAGTAATAATACAGTACATTATAACAGTCTGTCTAAAAATAAGGGTAATATCAGAGCAAATTATTCTATAAACCAGATTAAAAACAATTACATGAATAATAACAGTAGCCAAAATATTGATAGTGATAGTCTAGAAATTCCTTTTATTAATTCCACATTTTTATTAATCTTGATTGCCACTGCATTTGTCTTTTCAAAAAATAAGAGAGACAACAAACAGAAATGATTATAGGATATGATTATAAATCAGAAACCTTTCAAAAAGGGATATCTTTGGTCAGGAACGGTAAGTAATACGGCTACCGTCTAAATCGTTATACATGGCTCTTCTATAGTCAGTAACATAACATTTGTTGTATAAAATTATTCACAATAAACTTTTTTATCCACCCTTTTGCAAAACTGATACTTGCTGATAATTGCATGAACGCTTCATAAATCAGCTGCCTCATATGATCGGGATCGATAACGAAGAACCTGGATACCACTCTCCTGATACTCATCCATATGAACTCGATGGGATTGAGTTCTGGAGAGTATGGAGGTAGATAGACCAGTTCGATACCGTTGTTGACTGCATATTCAACCACAGTCTTTGCATGATGCGATTTGAAGTTATCAAGTATAATGACAATCCTCTTACCGGGATTACTGTTCCTGATATTCATCAGGAACTTACAAACATCCTCTTTTTTTGAATGTGGATTGAACTCGATTACAGAATTGCCATTGAGTGCATAGAACCCTAAAGTATTCACTTTAATCCACATGTTCCTGTAAATCTGGGGTTTGTTGAATGACCATAATCTCAGTGTATTTGCATTATTCTGTGGAGAAGTTTCATCGAGGAACCCGATGATGGTATTCTCGTCCAATTCAGGAATGTTTTTTTAAAATCTCGTCAGCCTCTGCAGGTTTTCTGTAGTCGTAAGTATAGGGTTTGGAATGTTTCATACCAAACTGTATCATTATGATTCTTATCTGTTTGAGAGAATATTCTACCCCATACTTTTGTATAACGATCTGCCTGACCTCATTAGTAGTCCACAGGCTCCTCTGTTTTAGCGTATTTTTGAGTTCATCAAACTGTTGTTGTGAGAGTTTGTGTTCTCTGCCCTTACTGACCCTTGGAACCAGAGCATCATATCCACCTTTATTCCATCTATCCTGCCAGTAATATCCAGTCATCTTAGTGATACCCACTCTGTCAGCGACTTCGCTGACAGAATCCCCCAAATACCTGAATTTGCAGAAATACAGCCGTTTCAACATCCTGGTACCGGTCTCGGTTTTATCAAAGTGTGGAGCTGGTCAAGTGTTACATGATGTACAATATCTATCTGATCTTTTCTTCGTTGTTTCATAACAAGATATATGCTGTTTGAGTATAAAGAGCTACGTATCTAACTATAATAAATCAATCAGTCATTTCAAATTTTTGTAAGTAGACAAATTAGGTTTTTTGTGCAGACACTTGCTAAAGATTGTTAACTTTATGGTCAAATAAACCCTGATAATTGTCAACTTTATAGTCAGAAGGGGTATTTTATAGTCAGACCGACTTTATGGTCAAAGCCGGTTTTATGTTTGCAGTTACAGTGAATATTTCCTGCGTAGGTCGTTGATTTTATCTCTTAATTCTGCAGCTTTTTCAAATTCAAGGTTCTTTGCGGCAAGATGCATATCCTCTTCAAGGTCAATAATCAGGTCTTCAATATCTTTTGTGGATTTGTTTTCTGCCAGTGCAACTGTTTCTGAATAATCACTGGTCTGTGGTTCTGGATATTCGACTTCCACGAGTTCTTTTTGAATTGCTTTTGTGATAGTCTGTGGGACAATACCATTTCTTTGATTAAAATCAATCTGGAGTTCACGTCTGCGGTTTGTTTCATCAATAGCTCTTTTCATGGAACCTGTGGTTTTGTCAGCATATAGAATAACGCGACCGTTTGCGTTTCTTGAAGCTCTCCCTATGGTCTGGATAAGGGAGCGTTCAGAGCGCAGGAATCCCTCTTTATCAGCATCAAGGATTGCTACAAGCTCCACTTCAGGAATATCAAGTCCTTCTCTTAACAGATTAATGCCTACAAGAACATCGAAATCTCCTTTCCTAAGGCTTCTTACAATTTCTGCACGTTCAAGAGTATCGATATCAGAATGCATGTATTTAACTCTGATACCAACTTCAAGTAAATAATCGGTTAAATCCTCAGCCATCCTTTTTGTGAGGGTGGTGACAAGGGTGCGGTACCCTTCTTCGGCTATTTTTCTGACTTCATCTATAAGGTCATCAATCTGGTTTTCTATAGGCCGCACTATTATTTCAGGGTCGACAAGTCCTGTAGGTCGAATTATCTGTTCAACAACCTGTTCACTATTATTAAATTCATAATTAGCAGGTGTTGCTGAAACATAAATAATCTGATTAACTCTATTTTCAAATTCATCGAATTTCAGGGGTCGATTGTCATAGGCAGATGGGAGGCGAAATCCATATTCCACAAGTGAATCCTTTCTGGATTTGTCACCGTTGTACATACCGCCTATCTGAGGTATTGTAACATGTGATTCATCTATAAATATAAGATAATCATCAGGGAAGAAATCAAGTAGTGAATATGGAGGGTCTCCCGGTCTGCGACCGTCAAAATGCCGGGAATAGTTTTCAATACCACTGCAGTATCCGATTTCACGAAGCATCTCCATATCAAAATTAGTACGTTGCACAAGTCTCTGGGATTCAAGTTGCTGGTTGTTTGCTTCAAATCTGGATACCTGTTCTTCAAGTTCTGCTTCTATAGAATCCATAGCTCTATCTATCTGTTCTTGAGGCATTACAAAGTGTTTTGCGGGATAGATAGCAATGTTTTCATTTTCATTCAATGTATTTTGCACTTTACCTGTCAGCGGGTTAAAATATGATATTTTTTCAACCTCATCTCCGAAAAGTTCTATTCGTATTCCGTGTTCTTCCTGTGCAGGGTAGATTTCAATTGTATCCCCTCTTGATCTGAATGTACCTTGTGTGAATTCGATATCATTTCTCTCATACTGCATATTAACCAGACTGGCAGACAGGGTACTTTTATCAATCTCTTCACCCGTTGAGAGGAATAAAGACATCTCTTTCCATTCATCAGGTGAACCTATATTGTAGATACATGAAACACTGGATACTACAATGACATCTTTGCGTTCCATTAGCGATTTGGTGGCAGAAAGACGTAACCTATCAATTTCTTCATTTATTGAAGATTCTTTTTCAATATAGGTGTCAGTGGTTGGTATATAGGCTTCAGGTTGATAATAATCATAATAACTTACAAAATATTCTACTGCATTGTCTGGGAAAAATTCCCTGAATTCAGAATACAATTGAGCAGCAAGTGTTTTGTTATGTGCAATTACAAGTGTGGGTTTTTGAACGTTTTCTATGACATTTGCCATTGTAAAGGTTTTACCTGAGCCTGTTACTCCCATAAGAGTCTGGTGTTTAAAACCTTTGTTAAGTCCATCTGTCAAATTTGAAATGGCTGAGGGCTGGTCACCCTTCGGTTCATAACTGGTAACTACTTTAAAAGGTTTCATTGTTGTTTTTTCTATTTTTGTTTGTAAGTATTATGTCCATTTATTTGGTAGTTTATATTTGTAGTTGACCCTCTACAATAGATTGTATATACGTTGTTCACGAGAAATGGAGCAGGAAGCCAACAGTTTTAACTGTTCTCTTTAAATCAAAACACTCTAAATTAAAAATTTAGAATAAAGCTTAAATCAGAGATTTTAGTTGTTTTAAAGATATCTTTATACTTCGATTAAAGAGTGAGGAATGCGTCCAAACTTAAACAAACCATTAATGAATCAACAATAGCATCTCTGTTTCATAATTAGTTTATTTATGTATGACATATTTATAGATAGAATGTACCTGACATTGAAAGTTAAACTGAATCCCGATAGTGAATCTTGGTGTAGTTAATATAGCAACCACTTCTGATGGAGAAGTCTATAAAGGCACAAAAGCTGATAAGGTTAGAGAACGATACACCAGTCTGAAATCGAGATTACAATCTAGAGGTACATGGTCAGCCAAGAAGCACCTCAAGAAATTATCCAAAAAGGAACGCCGGTTCAAACGCGACCTGAACCATTGGGTTGCCAAAC
>NZ_JAHENT010000044.1 GCF_018609725.1 Methanohalobium sp.
AGAAACAGTGCAATAAATATCATGGTCCGTTACCTATCACAGAATGCCATTTGGACAGGCTACAGGCGATTCGCCTATAATCTACGACAAACAGGTTTATTGACATTCGATGTTTATAAAATACATCCAATGGATGATATGAACACTCGTAGGAATCTCCATGTGTAAGCGTGGTGTAGTTCAAACATTGACTTCTATCATCCAACATATTTAGAACAAAAAAACATATACGGAGATTTTTATTGATGAAATACTGGCAGCCAAAATATGAAACAATGGCACCAGAAGAACTCAGAGACCTGCAGTTTAAAAGATTGAAAAGGACAGTTTCACAGGTTTATAACAATGTACCATTTTCTAAGGATAGATTTGACCAGCTTGGAATAGGTCCTGATGATGTAAAATCACTGGATTCATTACAGAAACTGCCAATGACGATAAAAAAAGACCTTCGTGATACTTATCCTTTCGGACTTTTTGCAGTTCCAAAAAAAGATATTGTGCGGATACACGCTTCTTCTGGTACAGGAGGAAAACCTACTGTTGTAGGTTACACGACCAATGATATAGACACATGGTCCAATATAATGGCAAGGAACTTGGTAATGGCCGGTGTTCGTGATGATGATGTATTTCAAAATTCTGTAAATTACGGTCTTTTTACAGGTGGACTTGGATATCATTATGGAATTGAGAAGCTTGGTGCCATGACTGTACCCAGTGGAACTGGTAACACTGCCAGACAACTTGAGATGATGGTTGATTATGGGGTTACTGCAATCCATTGCACACCATCCTATGCACTTTATCTTGCAGAAACCGCTGAACAAATGGATATGCTTGATAAACTGTCATTGAAAACTGGATGTTTCGGTGGTGAACCCTGGTCGTCAAATACCCGCAGACAACTGGAGGACGCGCTTAATATAAGTGCCTACGATTCATACGGTCTTTCTGAAATGATGGGTCCTGGTGTGGCGTTTGAATGTGAAGAGCAGGACGGACTGCATGTCTGGGGTGACCATTTCCTTGTAGAAGTGCTGGATGAGAATGGAGAACAGGTTTCAGAAGGTGAAAAAGGTGAACTCGTGTTGACATCTCTTACAAAAGAGGCTTTACCACTTATAAGATACCGAACAGGAGATATCACTCGTCTGCTTGAAAGTGATTGTGGCTGTGGTAGAACAACACCCCGTATATCCAGAGTGCTCGGCAGAGCAGATGACATGTTGATTGTTAGGGGTATCAATATATTCCCATCCCAGATAGAAAATGTCATAGCGGATATACCAGAAATCACCGACCAGTTCCAGGTGGTTCTTGATAGAAGCCAAAACATGCTGGATGAAATTACTGTCAGGGTTGAACTGGAAGATGATGCGTTTACAGGAGAACTTCAAGACCTATCTGCTGTCAGGAAACATGTTGAAAATGAATTAAAATCCATCTTAAACATACGGACAAATGTTGAACTTGTAGAAAAAGGTTCAATCCCCAGAACTTCTGGTAAATCTCAGAGGATAATAGACAGGCGTAACGCACTTTAAACACTATATTGATTATTTAACAATAGGGATTATATGCCACATAAAATGGAAATGTTGGGTAAAACCAAAGTAACGGTAAAAGATGGTAAAGTAGTGGATGTTAGTGAGCCAGTAATAAGCTGGTGTCCCATTTTTGATAAGGTTCACGGTATCAAAAAAATAACACCTGAAGATGTCAGAAAAAACATGGAATTCAGGATTAATGATTTTGGCATGTTTACTGACAAAAGAGAGATTGAACAAGAAGTGTTTGTGGGCTTTGGTGCATCGGAAATAATGATGACCGGTCTCAGAAGAAATATCTTGGATAGCACAGTTACAGTCTGCGATGGTGCAGGTACAGTAATAACCAGTAACCCCAAACTTGTACAGGGAATGGGAGCAAGGATTTCCGGGTTGGTAGAAACCGAACCTATAGAAGGTCTGATTGAAAGAATACAGGAAAGTGATGGTGTTGTTCTTGACCCGTCTACTGCAAAAATTGATTCTATTGAGGGAGTTAGGAAAGCAAATGAGCTTGGACATAAAAGAATTGCAGTAACAGTTCCTGGTGTTGATGAAGCTAAAAAACTCAGAGATTTGCAATCAGAACTTGGACTTGAACTAATCCTTATAGGGGTTCATATAACCGGAATCGAGAGAGATAAAGCACTGCAACTTATAGAATATCTGGATATAACAACAGCCTGTGCATCGAAAAACATCCGTGATGTCATCAAACCTTTGGTGCAGGTGGGAACTGCAGTACCACTCTTTGGAATCACGCAAAGGGGTAAAGAAATTATGCTTGAGCGCGCCAAAGAAGTAGAAAAGCCAATACTTGTTAATACTACCGAATTACCAGAACTTCCAGAAGAGAAACAGCCAAAATAAAATTGTTAGATGGTTTATACTATATCATCATTTTTTATTTCTGATTCCAGAACTGGAAGATTCTGTACATATCCGTTCCTGTCATAACATCTCCAGCTGTCCTCATCAAACGGTTCACCTACAATTATATGATGAGAACCGGTTTTTGAGAACATTTGAAGGTCTGCTTTTGATGGTTTAATATTTGGTGATGGGTGGCTGTGGACAGACCCCACTGATTTAACATTTGGCATCATAAACAGTTTCATGACAGCACTACGGTTGCTTGATTCAGTACCCGGGAGTATGATGACTTCTGTAATAATTCCATTATCTGCATGTAGAAGTCCAGCAAATTCAAGAGGAGCAGTGGATTCACTTACTTTTAAGATAAAATTTAGGGCATCACGTTCAATTCCTTTAATCTCCATAATATAAGACTATGTTTTTTAATTATATTATTTTGATTGAAAGAAATCAATTAAATCTATTTTCTTACTTTTATAAAGTTTTATATGTTTTCTGGTATATTAAATTTATTATAAATTATATTTTTCATCGGTTTGCAATTTGAAAACCTATTAGTAAATTTTATGTTCAACATTAATATATGTGAGTAGTATTATTTAATTATAAGTTTGATTGATAGTGATAAATATAAAATTTGTAATTTTTATCCTGAATTAGATTTGCGATAACCTTATATACGTCTATATACTGACAATTCAATCAAGCTATAGTCATATACTTATTTATAATTTATTTACAAATATGACTATATCTCAATAAAAACGATAAAATAATATAATATGTTAAAAAAATAGTATCCATATCTAATCTATAAGAATAATTCATGATATGTGTAACCATCATGATAATGATGATTATAGTGGTATTGAGGAAATGACAGCTAACAGTAAAAAACGAATGGGCTTCATAATCTAAGAGAGGGGATGAATTTGCAATCTTTGGTACAGGAAGCGTTAAAGCAAAAAGAAAAAGAAACATCAGAAAGTGAATCGATAGAATCAGAAGATGATTTTGAAGGTTTTGGGATGCCCAGAATCACTATTGTAGGATGTGGTGGTGCTGGTAACAATACTGTAAATCGTTTATATAACATCGGTATTGAAGGTGCAGAAACCGTAGCAATAAATACAGATAAACAACACTTAGATAACGTACATGCTGACAAGAAGATATTGGTCGGTAAAACCCTGACACGTGGACTGGGTGCTGGTGGATACCCGGAAATGGGTAAGAAAGCAGCAGAACTTGCACGCGGTACACTTGAAGAGGTATTCAAAGATTCTGACCTTGTATTTGTAACTGCAGGTATGGGTGGAGGCACCGGTACAGGTGTAGCACCTGTTGTAGCAGATATTGCAAAAGAGCAGGGAGCGATTGTAGTAGGAATGGTATCCAGTCCTTTCAGAGTGGAAAGAGCAAGAACTGTAAAATCCGAGGAAGGGCTTGAAGAACTCAGACGTACAGGTGATACAGTTATCGTTCTTGACAACAACAGATTACTTGAATATGTACCAAACCTGCCAATAGATCAGGCGTTTTCAGTTATGGATCAATTGATATCAGAAACCGTCAAAGGAATTACAGAAACAATTACCCAACCATCCCTCATCAATCTGGATTATGCTGATATAAGGTCGATTATGGGTTGTGGTGGAGTAGCAGTAATGCTGTTTGCTGATAGTAAAAACCAGAACAAGAGCGACGATGTTGTACGTTCTGCATTAAACCATCCATTGCTGGATGTTGATTACAGAGGTGCAACTGGAAGCCTTGTACACATAACAGGCGGACCTGATTTGAGTCTAAAAGAAGCCGAAGAAATAGCCGGTTCTCTAACCTATGAACTTTCACCCGACGCCAATGTAATATGGGGTGCAAGAATACGGGATGATTTTGAAGGAAAAGTTCGTGTTATGGCTATAATGACTGGTGTACAATCTTCACAGATACTTGGACCCAATGAATACGATCCAAATATAGTGGAGAAGAAAGAACCAAGCAGAGCTTCTACCAGTGGTAGTAGTCCGAACCGGAACTCAGCCGGTCCAAATAAAAATAACAATGGTTCTATTATAGACATAATTAATTAACGAAATCTATATCCAGAGCTTATCCAGTTTCAATTCCAAATTGAAATTGGATTTTGTATCTCTATTTTTTATAAAGTTTTTAATACAAGGTTAGCCTACAAAAGCATATGAAAATCTTGATAGTTACAGGATATCTTGCAGAACAAACTGTAAAAAATGCAGTAAACTCTGAGGCAGATGTTCTGGTACTTGATACAGATATTGCTGCTTTTATCACACCAAATAAATTACTGCAGGCTATGAAAAAAGAACAATTATCGGACAAATACGATATTGTTTTTGTACCGGGTATTGTATCTGGTGATTTTACAAAGGTTGAAATGGAAATGGGATGCAGTGTATATCTTGGTTCCAAACATGCTTATGACTTGGATTTTGTTATCCCTTTTGCAGAAAACTTCAAATTTTCTAAAGTAAAGCCTGCATGTGAATTATTATCTGATGTGCGACACAAAAAAGCGATTGAACAGATACAGAATATCGAGGATAATTCTACCTCTGCATTTAATATAGGGGAGCTAAAAATAGGTGGCAACTCCCGTATGAAAGTGATGGGGGAGGTTGTAAATGCAACTGGTATGGACGGATTAACGCTTAAAAATAGTATACTTTCTTTTATAGAAAAAGGTGCTGACATTATTGACATCGGGGTTTCGATGGATGCAACCCCTGAAGAGGTAATAAATGCAGTTGAAATCGCAAAGAGTATAGCATCTGTACCTTTAAGTATTGATACACTTGATTCTGAATTAATAAGTAGTGCACTTGATTCCGGAATAGATATAGTTTTAAGCCTTGATGGTAGCAACATTGAAGAAGTAGGGTACAAAGTAGCTGAAAATGATGTTGCTGCAGTTGTAATTCCTGACGTGAGTGTTGATGAGGATAGAAGGTTAGAGAGCTTGATTAAAAACATCAAATCTGTGATGGAGATAGGGATAACTCGTGTTATTGCAGACCCTGTACTTGATTCAATAGGCTATGGTATAGATGAATCTATAAACCGGTACAAAAAAGTTTGTGATACGTACCCTGAAATTCCTCTGTTTTTCGGGGTAGGAAATGTAACAGAACTAATAGATGCAGATTCAGTGGGTATTAATGCATCTCTTACAGGAATTGCAAACGACCTTGGAGCAAGTATACTTTTTACACCTGAACTTAGTGATAAAACACAGGACTCTATAATTGAGTTGAAAACATCATCTTATATGATGGCTCTTGCCTCAGAACGAAAGACCCCTCCAAAAGACCTTGGCCTTGATTTGCTTGTATTAAAAGAAAAACGCAGACATCCTGATGCCACGGTTCCAGATAATTTTTTACAGGCTAAGGTATCAGGTTCATGGCAACTTGACCCTGCTGGGTGTTTTAGAATAAAAATTGCAACAAATTTAAATTATTCTGAAAGATGTATAGTTGTAGAGCATGAAAAAACCTGTATAGTAGGTAAAACTGCAAATGAGATTTTTGATACAATCCTTGATATGGAACTTGTATCAACTCTTGAACATGCGGGTTACCTGGGACGGGAATTGAAAAAAGCAGAACTGGCTCTTAAATTTAACAGAAGTTATTCACAGGACGACGAGTTTTAATATAGGTGATAATGTGAAACTTGAACAAATGGATAAAGAATCAATAATGAAAATCGTTGCGGCACGCTATTTTACTAACCAGAACTGGAAATGGATTAATTTAAAATCTGAAATAAATAAGATTTATAAAGCATATGATGAAATAAATGAACAGTACAATGCTTACCCCTATATGAGCAGGGACTGGTATGTTGCAAATTCGGCAACCAAGAATATACATATGTGTGAAAAATGGAATGAATTAAAAGAGTTGATGGGGTTTTTGGATTCATATGCTCAGCATTTTGATTTTATGGTCAAGAACGGTGATGAAAAATTTTTCTGTATAATAAGTGATAACAGTGAACTTTCTTCAGATCAAAAGAATGCAATAGATATTGCTAGAAAATCACAGTATAAAATTTATGAATTTAACATGCAAGTACCAGATGAGGTAGCGTTTGAAATCTCTCAGTTATAATCTATATTATACTGGATTATATGTAAACCTTGCTTTATACAAGTTTGATACTGGATTTATTATTTGAAAAAAATCTATAGGTTTTATGTAATAGGTTGCATTAACTACATCTAACATTTAATGGCCTAACATCTAATAAGAGAAAAAGGAGAGGAGTAGCAATATGGATAGCCTGATATATATAGCCCCTATTGCAGGTATTGTAAGCCTGGTATTTTCTGCATTTTTTATACAAAATATTATGAAAAAAAGTCCGGGAACGGAAGCTATGCAGCAAATAGCAGGAGCTATACAAGAAGGGGCAATGGCATATTTAAACCGTCAATATAAAACTATTACTGCTGTTGCGATTGTACTTGCATTACTGATTTTTGCTTTGCTCGGGGATGACAGTGGTAAAATAACAATTGGATTTATAGCAGGAGCTTTAAGTTCAGCAGCTGCAGGATATTTGGGGATGAATGTATCTGTCAGGGCAAATGTCAGAACCACAAATGCTGCTTCACATGGATTGAAAGATGCAATGTCTATTGCATTCCGTGGTGGTGCTGTTACAGGTCTGGCAGTTGTAGGTCTGGCGCTGCTCGGTGTAAGTGGTTTTTATATAATTTATGGAGACGTAGACCTTGTAATAGGTTTTGGGTTTGGTGCAAGTCTTATCAGTCTTTTTGCCAGAGTTGGTGGAGGTATTTATACAAAGGCTGCTGATGTTGGTGGAGACCTTGTAGGTAAAATCGAAGCAGGAATTCCAGAAGACGACCCACGTAATGCAGCAGTGATTGCTGATAACGTCGGTGATAACGTCGGTGACTGTGCAGGTATGGGAGCAGACCTTTTTGAAACCTATGTTGTAACAGTGCTTGCGGCAATGTTGCTCGGTTCAGTAATTCTGGAAACCTATCCAAATGCGATATTGTATCCTCTTATACTGGGAGCTGCGGCTATTTTTGCATCAATTATATCGATATTCTTTGTAAAAGTCGGTGATGATGGAAAGATTATGAAAGCACTTTATAAAGGTGTAGCCCTTTCAGCGATATTGTCCATTGTAGCATTTTACTTTGTAACTGATTTCCTGATGGGTGATATAGTATTCTTTTACGCGGCTCTTGTCGGTATTGTTATAATGGTTCTTATGGTTGTATTTACCGAATACTATACTTCAACAAGTTTCAGACCTGTAAAAACTATAGCCAAATCATCCGAAACAGGATCAGGAACAAACGTAATATCAGGTCTTGCAATCGGGCTTGAAAGTACAGCACTTCCAGTAGTAATTGTTGTAATAGGTATCTTGGCCGCATACTTTGTTGTTGGCGGGGCTGCTGCACCGGCAATAGGATTATATGGTATTGCAATAGCAGCATCAGCAATGCTTTCAACAACCGGCATGATTGTAACTATGGATTCATTTGGACCGGTTACAGATAACGCTGGTGGTATAGCGGAAATGGCGGATTTACCTGAAAACGTCCGTGACGTTACTGATGCACTTGATGCAGTCGGTAATACTACAAAAGCAGTTACTAAGGGTTATGCGATAGGTTCGGCTGCACTTGGTGCACTGGCATTGTTTGCTGATTACCGACACAAAGTCAACCTAGGTGCAGGGAGTTTAAGTCTTGATAATCCTGTAGTGCTTGTCGGACTATTTATAGGTGGATTGCTGCCGTTTATATTCAGTGCGGTTACCATGAGGGCAGTTGGAAAAGCAGCTTTTGAAGTTGTAAATGAAGTCCGCCGACAATTCAGGGAAATTCCTGGTATCCTTGAAGGGACGGCAAAACCCGGATACAGTGAATGTGTTGATATAGCAACAAGAGCTGCCATCCGCGAGATGGCTATACCCGGTGCAATGGCAGTAGTTGTGCCCCTTGTTGTAGGTGTAGTACTTGGACCACTGGCTTTAGGGGGTCTTCTGTTGGGTATTATTGTTTCTGGATTTCTCCTTGCACTGACCATGGACAACGGTGGAGGTGCATGGGACAATGCCAAAAAACTGATTGAAGACGGAGAGTACGGTGGTAAAGGTTCAGATGCCCATAAAGCAGCTGTAGTAGGGGATACAGTAGGAGACCCATTCAAAGATACGGCAGGTCCGGCGCTCAATGCCCTGATTAAGGTTGTAAATATGGTCTCCATTCTTTTCTCAGCCATCTTTATAGGTGCTGGGATTTTCTAACTGGATGGCTTTTACCATCCACTAATTTTTTGATAATATCCAGAAATTGAAAATAATGGATGATGAACATTTGTTTTTTCACTTGCCAACTTTTATTTAAAACTACGATAGCAAAGGGATAAATATTTATATGATAAATTACTATGGAGGGGTTAGAAACGAGCGGGTCAAAGACTACTTTTTTACCCACACTCCCCCTACAACAAACCCCCACTCCCCAACCCGCTCGTCCCCTACTTTTTCTACATTTTCAACAAAAGACTTACAATTAGATTTATCCAGTTATACACTAACATGGCAGAGGTATAAATTTTTATTCTAAATATCGCAGAAGGCTCCCAGCGAAGCTGGAAGATGAATGCGATATACACTCTTGAACTACATTTAACGTA
>NZ_JAHENT010000045.1 GCF_018609725.1 Methanohalobium sp.
GAGGGGGTATTCAGAGAAGCCGGATTCCCAGAAGGAGTTTACCAGACACTGCTTCTTGATGGGAAATCCACATCATCACTGATAGGAAGAGATGAAATAGCAGGGGTATCATTTACAGGCAGTACATCAGCAGGCAGGAATGTAGCAGAAGAAGCCGGCAAAAACATAAAAAAATGTGTACTTGAACTTGGTGGAAGCGACCCATTCATAGTACTGGATGATGCAGACCTTGATAAAGCGGCGGAAGCTGCTGCAGCCGGCCGTTTTACCAATACAGGTCAAAGTTGTGTATCTGCCAAGCGGTTTATTGTCATGGAAAGTATAGCTGATGAGTTCATTTCCAAATTTGTAAACGCAACCAGAAACCTGACAATGGGAGATCCGATGGATGAAAATACCGATATAGGACCACTTGTATCTGATAAACAGATAAAATTGATTGAAGAGCAGGTAAATGATGCAGTGTCAAAGGGTGCAGAAGTGGTACTTGAAGGTGGCAAAGCCGAGGGTAAAGGATTCTATTACTCACCTGTGATTCTTACCAATGTATCTAAAGATTCCAGAGTAATTACAGAGGAAACTTTCGGTCCGGTGGCTCCGATTATTACTGTCAGCAGTGAGAAGGAATCTATAAAAGAAGCCAATGATACCCAATTCGGACTGGGTGCAAACATCTGGACAGAAGACCGTGAAAAAGCGGTACGACTGACAAGGGATATAGAAGCAGGCAATGTCTCTGTCAATTCAGTTACAAAATCCGACCCGAGGTTGCCTTTTGGCGGAATTAAGAAGAGTGGTATAGGTAGAGAACTTTCAAGATTTGGTTTTTATGAATTCATGAATATCAAATCCATGAAGGTGTACTGAATGAAAGCCAGTGATCTCTTTGTCAAATGCTTGGAAAATGAAGGAGTTGAATATGTGTTCGGAATACCAGGTGAAGAAACCCTTGACCTAATGGACTCGCTTTCACATTCAAGTATAAAATTCATTGTAACAAGACATGAACAGGGTGCGGCGTTTATGGCTGATGTCTATGGGAGGCTGACCCATAAACCCGGGGTATGTCTTTCTACACTTGGGCCGGGTGCTACCAATCTGATGACAGGTATAGCTGATGCCTATCTGGACAGGGCACCACTGGTAGCAGTAACCGGACAGGCATCACTGGAAAAGACACATAAAGAGGCTCACCAATACATTAACGTTGTTGATACATTAAAAAACATAACAAACTGGAACAGAAAAATAACACGTCCGGATTTTATACCTGAAATTGTACGAAAAGCGTTTGACATAGCCTGTGATGCACCCGGTGCAGTTCATGTTGAATTACCCGAGGATGTGGCAATTGAAGATACACTGGAAACTCCTCTTCAAAAGAAAATGTATTCCCATAAAAGTGAACATGATGAAAAAGAATTGAAAAAAGCTGTTGAACTAATTGAACAATCGACTAGACCTTTAATTCTTGCAGGAAATGGGGTGACCAGAGAACAATCTGCTGAACAACTTGAAAAGTTTGTAAACAGGTTAAAAATCCCAGCAACAAACACATTCATGGGTAAAGGTAACATTCCTGCAGACAATGACTTATATATCGGATCCGTCGGGCTTCAAAGAAAAGATTATCTTATGTGTGGATTTGATGTAGCAGACCTTGTAATCTGTGTAGGTGTAGACCCTGTTGAATACAGTCCGCGTCTTTGGAATTCTGATGGTTCAAAAAAGATAATACATATTCATAATAGCCATCCGGAAATAGATTCAAGTTATCTTCCCGAATGTTCACTTATAGGTAATTTAAAAAACTCCCTTTATCGCCTGACAGAAAACTGTAAATCTGAAAAGGGTGTGCCTGAATCAATAACAAAACTTAAACAGACGATGGAGAACGAGTTATTGTCCTACAGGAATGATAATTCGTTCCCTGTGAAACCGCAAAGAATCTTGTATGATATAAGGAACCGTCTTTACAGAGATGACATCCTTGTTAGTGATGTGGGGGCTCATAAACTCTGGGTAGGCAGACTGTTTCCTGCATATAAACCAAACACGGTTCAGATATCCAATGGACTGGCTTCAATGGGTTTTGCACTTCCGGGAGCTATTGCTGCAAAGCTTGTCCATCCTGAAAAAAATGTTGTTGCAGTCGTAGGAGACGGCGGATTTATGATGAACATTCAGGAACTGGAAACTGCGAAACGGCTTGGTACTGACCTGATTGTTATCATATTTAACGATTCCAAATATGGGGTGATCGAGTGGAATGAACTTGAAAAATTCAAAATATCTTACGGTATCGATTTTTCCAATCCGGATTTTGTCCAGATGGCTCAAAGTTTTGGGGTGAACGGGGTTAAAATAGAATCATCTGATGAGTTAACCTCCAAACTCCAATATGCACTGGAAAAAGGGGGATTCTGGGTTTTTGATGTGGAAGTCGATTATACTGAAAATATCAAGCTTGGTGAAAAATTGCGGGATATGACTTGCGGAATTTGAAAAGATTTGCATATAAAAAAAAGAAGGTTGGTACATATTAATTCTGAGGGGATGAATGGCCAACCTTTTTATATGCATTTTTATTCCAGATCAAGAGCACGATCGAAATTATCGAACTGTTCGTAATATCTGGCGCGTTCAATCAGATCTATTAATGTATCGTCCATCTGATTCGCCTCAATTGCCAAAATGTTTTCAAAATATATAAATGAAAACCATTTAAATTAAAAGTTTTATTTATTTGTAACCAATAAAAACAGGAAGTTATTGTACATAAATAATAAATCTTTTTACCGATGATGCTCAATTTGGGATTGAAAACTATTAAGAACTATGTCAATAGTTCTATACTTGTGGGGAACAACAAATGAAATGGAAAGTTATTGCTATGGTACTTATGCTCATTACCGCTATAATGGCGAGTGGGTGTGCACAGAATCCTCAAACAAATGAATCAAACAGTAATTCAAATTCTGATGAAACTATTGTAATAGGTTCCAAACTTTTTCAGGAATCCTATATACTTGCTCATATGCTTTCAATATTACTGGAGGATAATGGATATAATACCGAAGTAGAACAAGGACTTGGGGGAACGTTTGTTAATTACGAAGCACTGAAACAGGGACAAATAGACGCCTATGTTGAATATTCGGGAACAGCCTACAGCCAGATACTTAAAAAACCATCACCTAATAATACATGGGACCCCCAGATGATATATGAAGAAACCAAAAAAGGTCTCATGCAGGAAGATAATGTAAAAATAGCAAATCGACTTGGTTTTGAAAATGCTTATGCTATTGCAGTGGATGAAGATTGGGCAGAAGCGCATAATATAACAAAATTGAGCCAACTTGAAGGTTATGCGTCAGATATGGTAGTCGGGACAGATCCGGAATTTGCCACCAGAGAAGATGGACTTCCCCGTATAAAAGAGGTTTATGGTTTTGAATTCAAAGATTACAAACAGGGTGCTCCATCTATTATGTATCAATCCATCAAAAATGATGAGGTAGATGCTATATCTGCATATACTACCGACACAAAGAATGAAAAGTTTGGGCTCAGGGTTCTTGAGGATGATAAAGGAGCACTTCCACCCTATGATGCTATAACACTGATGACAAGTGATTTTGCATCCAGTCATCCAGATGTAATGGCTACCCTCGGACAATTGAATAATACTATAGACCAGGAAACCATGAGAAACCTGAATTACCAGTATGATATAGAGAATAAAGAAGCAAAAGACATTGCAAGGCAATTCCTTGAAAATAGGGGTTTGATAGAAGAAAATAATTAATGTCGACCTTTGGTTGACTTTTATTTTTAAATTTTTCAAAAATAGTGAACCAAATGCCATCCAGAAAACTTTTTGATCGGATAGATTCGATACAACTTGAAAATATAACAAAAAAATACAATAACAGTTTTGCAGTTCAGGATTTAAACCTTGAAATCCATGGTGGGGAATTATTGATTCTTATAGGTCCAAGTGGCTCAGGAAAAACTACCACCCTTAGGATGATAAATCAATTGATAGAACCTGATGAAGGACGTATTTTTATAAATAATCAGGATATCATGCAGTTTGATTCTGTAAAATTGAGAAGAAATATTGGTTATGTAATCCAGGACATTGGTTTGTTCCCTCATATGACAATAAGGAACAATATAGGTCTCATTCCAAAACTTGAGGGCTGGTCAAATAATGAAATAACAGACAAGGTTAAAACTCTGCTGGATTTTGTATCTTTGCCTCCTGACCAATTCCTGCACCGATACCCTAACCAGTTAAGTGGTGGTCAACAGCAGAGAGTAGGGCTTGCAAGAGCATTGGCAATGAACCCTCCGCTTTTGCTGATGGATGAACCATTTGGAGCACTTGACCCGATATTAAGGCGACAGTTGCAGGATGAATTCTGCAGAATAAAACAGGAACTTGGAAGAACGATAGTTTTTGTAACTCATGATATTGAAGAAGCGTTCAAACTTGGTGATAGAATTGCGATTATGGATGGTGCAAACCTTATACAGATTGGAAAACCTGAAGATTTGATATTTAATCCTGTAAACGGACTTGTATCTGATATTGTGGACAGTAACCATAAATTCAAACACATGGACACTCTAAACGTAAAAGATCTGATGTCTCCAATGGACGACAAGTACATTTTTGGTGGAAATATAATGGTTAGTGATGCTGTAACCAGAATGACTGATAATAATATAGAATTGGGATTGGTTTATGATGGTTCTGATTTTATGGGTACAGTAGAGATGGTGAATTTGTTAAAATATGAAGGTGACGAAAAATTACAGGATGTTGCACAGCTATCAACAACGTTTTCACCTATGCATTCAGTATCTTTGGCTCTTTCTGAGTTAAAAAACAAAAATGAGTCTTTTGCGGTAGTTTTCAATGGCGATACACCTAAAGGACTTCTTTTATCCAATGAAGTCTTTTTAAAACTCATCTAATCTAAATTGATGGTGGAATATTGCTGGGAGTTTTAAATGACATCGTTCAGGTCTGGCAGACAAATTCACTGACCATGAGAACCATTGAACATCTGTATATGTTTAGTATAGCACTTTTTATATCTTCTGTCATTGGGGTTGTTCTGGGTATCACCATTTATAATAATTCAAAACTCTCAAATCCTGTATTAAACATATTGAATATTTTTGAAACTACACCTGATATCGCTCTTCTTGTAATCCTTTTACCTATAGCAGGAATAGGAACACTTCCCACTATAATAGCATCAATTCTGTATTCCCTGCTTCCTATTACAAGAAATACATATACTGGATTGAAAGGTGTGGATAGAAAATACATTAATATTGCTCGAGCTCTTGGACTCTCATCCAGAGAAATATTATTTAAAATACGTATACCTATGTCATTGCCCCTTATTGCAGGTGGAATACGGATAGCACTGGTATTTACCATGGGTCTGGTTACTCTCGGGGGATTGATTGCTGCTGGAGGGCTTGGAACAACATTACAAACCGGCATCCAGCTTTATGAGGTTAATACGATTCTTGTTGCCGGTATCTGGACAGGATTGCTTGCGGTTATACTTGATGGGTTTGCAGGCATGGTTGAAAAAAGGCTTAACTCGAGGTATGAAATATGGTAACTCTGGAAACCATTGCAAATGCTACCCTCCAGCACGTAATCCTTGTTTATTTGACTTTAATAGCAAGTATTGTTATATCTATACCTCTTGCTTTCATATCAGTAGAAAGTGAAAAACTGGCGAACTGGATTATGAAAGTAACCAACCTTTTACAGGCGGTACCGAGTTTTGCAGTGGTAGCTATTGTTGTTCCTCTTATCGGAATTGGGTTTATCCCTGCATTGATAGCCATCCTTGTAAGGGCATTGTTGCCGATTGTAAAAAATACATATATTGGTCTTTTCAATATTGACCCATCGCTGATTGATTATGCACATGGTGTAGGATTGACCAGATGGCAGATTAACCGTTATATCCGCCTTCCAAACTCCTATCCAGCCATATTTGCAGGTGTCAGGTTTTCAGCACTACTTGCAAATAGTATAGCGGTACTGACTGCACTTATAGGAGGTGGAGGTCTGGGGAAGCTGGTTTTTGAAGGACTTGTAAGTTTCAACATTGATAGAATTCTGGCAGGTGCTATACCTGCAATATTACTCGCACTTGCAAGTGACAGTTTACTGGCAATGATTGAGAAAAAGTTGACACCAGTAAATCTTAGAGAATAATGTATTACATTTTCCGTGACCTCAGGAATAAAACGGCAGGTTTATCCCATACCCATTCTTTTTCTATTATCTCAAAACCAGCCTCTTGGAAAAGATTGATAAGCTCATCGGATTTAAAATTGTTCCAGTATTTTGGTTTCCCATAGAGTATAACCCATTTTATCAATTTGGCCTGCTCAAATAAATTGGAATTTCCAAAACAATAGGTAATGCTTAAGTATTCGTTACCTTTATCCAATATTGTCCCGCACTCCTGAATTGATTTATATGGGTTTTTCATGGTCTGGAGTACATTACAGCTAACAATTTTTGTAAATTCATTTTTGTCAAAAGAAAGGTTATAGGCATCCTCCACCTGAAAACTAAGGTTTTTATATCCTGATTCAGTGTTTTTCTTTCTGGCAATATCAATCATTTCAGGTGAAATGTCAGTACCTGTAACATTTTTGCATTTGGGTGCAATATAGAATGCTATTTCACCGGTACCTGTTCCAATTTCTAATACACTATCTCCAGATTGGATGTATGATGCAATTTTTGATTTGAAAACTTTATATTGCTCTTTAAAACCCTGTTCAATCCAGTCATCATAACTATTACTGATCTTGCTCCAAAACCGGCTTTCTTCTTTTTTTCTTTTTACAGTGTCGCTATCTTTATTATCGGTAAGAAACATATCACTTCCTGTATTTTATTGATAACCTAAAGGGTTGCTGATATACCGGTATATATGTTAATAAGTTGCAATTGAAATTCGGGATTGTTTTGTCTATTATTCAAATTTTTTACCTATGATTAAATCAACAATATAATATTGTCTACCAGAATTGAAAAATAAAGTGATTAAACTTTGGATATTTCATGAGCCTCAGAAGTTATATGGAAGGCAGTATACCTGAAACACTGTTAAGCAGTGTTCCAAAACGTTTTGATATCATAGGGGATGTAGCAGTGGTATCAATACCCTATGAACTTGACAATTATAAATTTGATATTGTCCGAGCTATTACAGCGGTTCACAGAAATCTAAAAACAGTTCTTAATAAAACGAATAAAGTGGATGGGTATAAAAGAACATCAGATTTTGAAAAATTATTCGGGAATGGAACTATAACAACTCACAGGGAACACGGTTTTAGCTACAAACTCGATGTAGGGAATGTATTTTTCAACAATCGTCTCTCTTATGAGAGGCAAAGGTTGATTGCAAAGATAAATCCATATGAAAAAATTCTGATCCCTTTTTGTGGAGTAGGTCCTTTTGCTATTCCTGCAGCTTTTCATGGTTTAGAAGCCGTTGCAATAGAAAAAAATCCAGAAGCTTTTAAATGGTTGCAGGAAAATGTCTGTTTGAATAAAGTGAAAGATAGTATAACACTTATCCAAAAGGATGTTACAGATATATCTACTTTCCTTAACAGTTATGATTTTGACAGGGTTATTGTTCCCACTCCATATGGTATGGACAACATCCTTTTATATATAGCAGAATTTGTAAAAATTAAAGGTTTTATTCACTTTTATACTTTTAAACCAGAATCTGAAATCCCTGAATTTATTAACAGCGCTAAAAAAATTGGTTTGGAGACTGTTTATTATCGAAGATGTGGGAATGTGGCACCCGGCATTAGCAGGTGGGGGATTGATTTTAAAAAGATGGAATAAATAACCTTTCATTTAAGGCTATATGCTTATAGAGTAATCAATATACTTCCTACAATTTTTGCATATTAAATCAATTTCTGTAACATATAACTTTTATAAATATGTCTGGTATTGTAGATAAAAATAGTTAGTTATTGTTCAGAAATTTGTTTTAGCTTATACCATCGACAAAATACAAATGAAACTTACCTGGACAATACATACATAGGTCTGATTTTAATTGTGAAAAACAAAATCAATAATTAAAAGGGCAAAGAACGGAAGCTCCAAATGTATAAGGACAATAAGAACACGTTGGTGGACATTCTTCTTCGTTTTGTTCCATTTAATCACCTAGTAGGTATTTTTGTAGAAATAATCTACCGTTGTTTTGTATTTGTTTCCAAATGTTTCAATTTCAATCCTTAATTGATTGATTTTTCTAATTATATAATAACACTTATTATAATAAAAAGTTTATTATTTTTGTTCCAGAAAAAGCTTTCGATTTGATATTGGTATGAACTATCTGGCTGTTGCAAGTACCACTGACAAGAACTGCAAGTTCTTTGATGGTGGTGAAATAAAAAATCATCGCAACCAATACAAATCAATGTGAATACGTTTACAATCGAAGGGAACTTTATCTGCAAAACGTATGTTAAAACATATCTCAGGTAAAGAGAAACGTCTTATGCGAGATGTAAACCACAGAGTCTCTAAAGAGATAGTCAAGTTCGCAATCAAAAATGGTGTGTCCACAATAGGTCTGGAAGATTTGACAGGTATACGTGAATCTACGATATCCAAAATCCCTAAAAAGAACAGATATAACTACAGTAGCTGGGCATTCCGACAGTTACAATCGTTTATCGAATACAAAGCAAGAGAAGACCCAGCATATACTTCTCAAACCTGTAATCGTTGTAATCACATCTCAAAGAACAACCGGAGTCGATTGAATTTTAAATGTGGAATCTGTGGTTATGAAAACAACGCAGACCTAAACGGTGCGATGAACATTGAACACAGAACACGGGATTTCAGGTATACCCTGGAATCCCATGGGTGTTTGTCAGCCACCCAGACGAATGCTTAACTGACATTCAAGCTCCTTCCAAAAGGTAAGAGTAGTTGACCTAAGACTGTATATACACAAATTAGTTATTTTTTTCTTTTACATATCATAACCATCAAAATTGATTGCAGATTTAACCTATAGAAAAAGTAATTATAATTTATATGCATGCTGTTTTTATAGTTTACCATTTAAAAATGCGATTATTTTCACACCGCTTGGCTCTTGTTTAAATATTAGGAAGTCATATGGAGTATTGGTGATAGAAATGGACGAATACTTCGAGGAATTGTTCCAGAGGGCCAAGTACTATGAGCAATTTGAAAATATCGACAGGAAACTGTATCTAAAATAATGATTAGGCTGGTGAATCATTCATCCCCTCTACTTCCCTTTACCAGCCTTTTTCTTTTTTAGAAATCTAAAAATCTACTAAGTCGTTACGATAGTATAGAACAAGAAACTGGTGGTTCTGTATGGTTTTGCAGATGGGAAATGTATTAACAGGCAGATTCTGACATACTCCAACGGATAAATCCATTGGGTTCTATGGTCATCACCCATCTTGATGTTGCCACTTGCGGGGCGCCAGTACTCCCGTACGATACAACTCTGTCTGCATCGCATTGTTTGTGTTCGACACCAAACAATACCTGATGGAATTTGATGATACACAAACAACTGGTTGAATTTAACAATGTCTTATATCAGGCAACTTGCTCAAAGCAATTGTACACTGAAAGTATTGTTTTTGTACACATCTAAATATGATTAACTACGTTAAAAGATTTATGATTAAAAAACAAATAAACAACGGGGTTGTTTCATCAATCTTTAAATGAAGTTTAAAGATATCCTTTAAACAACTTAAATCTCTGATTTAAGTTTAACTCTAAATTTTTAATTTAGAGTGTTTTGATTTAAGGAGGCGGTTAGAAACCGTTGGCTTTCACGTAATCCTGTTGCCCCTTCTTCGTAATTACCTGTTTTATGTTGTTGATTCTGGTATAGGAATTCCTTAAAAAAGACAGTACGAAATATTTGAATCATTTAAACAGGTGGATTCTGGTACTAATCGTAAGTTTGGAAGAACTGGTCTTGGTTTAACCCTTGTCAAAAAACTGGTGGAAATGCATAATGGTAAATATGGCTTGAAAGTGAACCTGGTAAAGGGAGTAGATTTACATTTAGAAATCCAAGAAAACAGAATTGACTGAAAAAGTCCAAATGTTAACTTTGTACCAATTTATATCTTCAAACCCAGCTACAATCACGATGTTTTTCTAAATTAAAGGATGGATTTAACCTTTACGTTTTAATAAACGTTAAGATTTTTGCTTTTTCTCCCATAAAAATCCTGTATAAACATTATTAGTTAATATTTACTAAATTGAAAATCATTTTACGACAATTGCTACGTTATTTGACTTCACGAGATATGGAGCAGGAAGCCAACAGTTTTAACTGGTTCATGATGGACTGGGGAGCTATTTTCAGTCATAATGAACAGCCGAGATTTGTAAAAATTCAATAGGAAATTCAAGACCCTGAACACCGTTGAACCCATGATTACGTTTTTGACCAAGGTCTTTACTGATGTTATGAAGATGATTTATTACGGTGATGGCGAGGATTACGGCCTGATAATCTAAAAGGGTAAAATCAGACCTATGAAAAATGAGAGGGAATCCAAAGTCAAACAGTATGAATCTGGAGTTGAGGCTGTGATTTAATTATAATTAACTGCTATCAAATTCTATGATAAATTTTGTTCCATTGCTTGTATCCAGTTCAAAATCACCGTTAAGCTGGTCGACCAGACTGTTAACAAGCTGGAGTCCAAGCGATTCAGATTCTTTTATATTTACATTCTCTGATATACCCCTGCCGTTATCAGCTATTATCAAGGTATTATATCCTTCTTCATCATGATAGAGTTTTATAGTTACTTTACCTGATTCATCTTCAGAAAACGCATATTTTAGCGAATTAGACCCTGTTTCATTGATAAGCATTCCAAGAGGTATAATTGTATCGAGCCCGAAATGTATGTCCTTAACATCGATATTCGGACTGATATATTTTCCACCGTATAAACCTTTGAGGTGACTGGCAAGGTCATTAACATAATCATTCAAATCTATATTTTCCAGATGGTTTGTCTGATAGAGTTTTTGATGGACAAGGGACATCGATACTACACGGTTTTGTGTATCTTTAAATGCTTCATACACCTCTTCATCATCAAATTTTTCTGACTGGAGACTGAGTAAACTAGATATAACTTGCAGGTTGTTTTTAACCCGATGGTGAAGTTCCAGTTCCCTCGTTCTTTCTGCATTTTTGATTTGTTCTGTTTTATCCTGGACACGTTTTTCAAGTTCTCTATTGATTTTTTCAAGCTGTTTGGAATATTTCTTCAATTTGTTTCTATTTTTTACTTTTTCCGTAATATCATTGGATAATTTGATGACCCCTATCATACAACCATTCGAATCCTTTACTGGGTCATCACTTACATGAAATACTTTACAGTCAGGAGTACCCATATTACCTTCACTATATTCTCCAGTTTCGATACAGGTTTCAACAGGACAGTTTTCACATGGAGTATTAACATTAGCTCCAATCTATAGTTTATAACAGCGCTGCCCTACTATATCGTTATAGTCCACTCTCAAAGAATTAGTGACAGCTCTATTACACCATTTAATGCTGTGATTAAGGTCCTGATAGGTGATATGTTCAGAAGTGGAATTGAGAATAATTTCTTTTTCTTTTTTTTTTGATTTGTACAAATTCTCATACATTTGTTTTCTTTCAGTGATATCCAGTGAACTGCCAACTATTCCAATAACATTTCCTTCAGAATCAAAATAGGGTACTTTGGATGTAAGAGCCCACCCGTTTTCACCTTCTGATGTAGTATATGTTTCTTCTAAATTATAAACCGGTTCACCGGATTCCATAACTGATGAATCATCTGAACGGTATTTTTTAGCTTCTTTTTCTGGGAACAAATCAAAATCATCTTTACCTTTTATAAATGAGGCGTAAAACCCCGATGTCTTTAGCATCGTATCAAATCGTAGATTTAATGCGAGTTTCATTTCTTTGAAATGAAACATGGGGATGTAAGCGTCTAACACATAACGTAACATTTAAATAGATTAATTACAAAAAATATAGTAAAATGTATCTTACCCAGAAAAACCATATCAAAGCGGATAAACAGAAATACGAAGTTCTGAAAAGGATTACTAAATTATCTAAAAACCTGTACAATTTTACTCTGTACACTACAAGACAATACTATTTTGAAAATGGTAAATATCTTAACCATGAATCCACTTATCATCTGGTAAAAGATAATGAGAATTACAGGATGATGCCTTCACAGGTTGCACAGCAGACCATGAAGGTGGTAGATAGGAACATGAAATCGTTTTTCAGGATTCTGGGTGAGAGAAAAAAGGGTAACTACAACCGACCTGTAAAAATGCCTGAATATCTACCAAAAGACGGTAAATCAGTATGTATCTTTCCAAAAGATATGTTCAAAATCGACGATGATAACATCAGGTTGTCTATGGGCAGGGATTTCTATAAGTATCATGGTGTGAGATACTTACATTTCAAGTTACCTGAAAATATAATCGGTAAACATATAAAAGAAGTAAGGATTATACCCAAATATAACGGACAATGGTTTGAAATAGAATACGTCTATAGAGATGACGGTGAAAAAGTTGACGTAGACTACAATAAACATCTGTCTATAGACCTGGGAGTAAACAATTTTGCAACCTGTGTAGATACCGATGGGACTGCCTTCATCATAGAAGGTAGGGGCTTGAAATCTTATAACCGTTGGTGGAACAAAGTCAAAAGCAGGTTGCAGTCTGTATATGATAAACAGGGTATTAAATCAGGTCAGAAACTGAACTGGTTGTTCGAGAAAAGGAAGAACAAACTCAATGATTTCATGAATCAAAGTGTTAATCATATCATTAAACACTGTATAGAATACAAAATAGGCAATATCATAATCGGAGAACTGAAAGACATTAAACACAACTCCAATATGGGTAAAAAGAACAACCAGACTTTTCAAACTATACCCTTTGGTAAATTCAAGCAAAAACTTAGGTCTAAATGTGAATACTACGGTATCAATTGCATAGAGGTTGATGAGGCATATACCAGTAAAACCGATGCTCTTGCATTAGAACCCATTGAAAAACACCAAAAATACATGGGTAAAAGAGTCAAGAGAGGATTGTTTCAATCTTCTACTGGTAAACTGCTTAACGCCGATGTTAATGGAGCATTGAATATCCTAAGAAAAGTAGTCGGTGATTCCCTTTTCTTTACAGGGATAACCGATAGTGGGTGTGTGAACCATCCAAAAAGGATAAGACTCTTTGGAGTAAACTCCTTATGAAGCCACTTGGTCTTTAGCCAAGTGGTAGTTCACTTAGCCGTCATTATATAATAAAACAGGATTAAATCAACCGTAAAAACCACCCGGTATACATCAATGATAAACACCACAAATCAAAAGATAGATATGAAAAACGGATCTAAGATAACTATTATCTGTTCTTCAGTGGACCAGGCAAGTCGGAATATCAAAGACCATATGCTTACATTAAATAACTGGCAGCAAATAAAAAACCCAAAGGAATTGGAAAATTTTGGTGTCAGTTCTATCTATGAATCTGGTAGTTTCAGGATAGTAGAATTGGACATGCATCATACCCAATCAGATGGTATAGATAAAAATCTGGATGAATATGGATTTCCTTCATACCTTCTCATTTTTGCATCCAAACATCGAAGTAAAGATGAGTACAAATTGTTAACCGCCCATTTTACAGGTAATACGGGAACTGCTGATTATGGAGGAAACCCCAAACAACTGGCGGTAGCAGCACCTTATGCCATGCGGACGATACTTACAGAGATAAAAAAACAATCTGAAAATTTGGATTATGATGTATCAATGGAAGCCACACATCATGGTCCTTCAGAATTAAAAACACCATCTGTATATGTTGAAATTGGAAGTACACAAAGACAGTGGAAAGACTTTGAACCGGGAAGGATAATAGCCAATGCAATATTATCGGTTGATTTTGATAAGTGTAAACATTGTCCGGTTGCACTGGGGTTTGGTGGAGGGCATTATGCTAAACGGCAATCGAAATTGCTGTTTGAAACTTACACCACATTTGGACATATCATTCCAGATTACCAACTGGAAAATGTTGATATGGATATAGTCAGTCAGGCAATTAATAAATCAAGTTCTGATTTTGTTTATTTTGACAGAAAATCAATGTCTACAAAAGAACGAAACCGGATAATGGATATTGTTAAATCACTGCAAATTGATGTTTTGCGGGAAAGTGACATCAGAGAAATGGATGAAGTACCTTGGCAGTTTTTCAAACGTTTATATGATAAAACAATGAATCTGTGCCCAGATTCAAACCTCAAATTAACTGACAGGTTTAAAAAGAGATTAAAAACAATAAACACCAGTGATTTAACTGTTGAAGCTGCTATTATAGATGATAATTTGTTAAAAGAGACAGAAAAAATTAGCAGGAAACAAATTATAGAATTTTTGCAAAATCAGGAAATAGCATATTTAGAAAATGCCAATTCAACTCTTGCAAATGTTATTCTTGGTGTTGACAGACAAGAAGTAAAAACAATTGCTAACAATCTGGTAAAACAATGTATAAACTTTATTGAGAAAAATCATGAAATCGAACATTCACCAGAAGGGAATATATTATATATTGTAAATAAAAGATTTAATCCTGAACTTGCCCGTAAAATGGGAGTTTCTGAAGGTCCCAAGTTTGGTAAACTGGCAAATGGACAATCAGTTAATGTAAATGGAAAACAGATTGAACCAGAATCGGTACACGAGGTAAACAGAAAATCAATTAATTTAAACGCAATGATTACCTAAATATATAACATAATATAATTTATATTTCATTATATCGGAGGATACAATATGGATTCTATAGTAGAAGAAGCAATGGCACGTTCTGCACAGGAAGAACGGACCAATCCAAATAACCCAGAGGAAAACGACGTTAACGCTGAACTCGAGGAGATGTTAAATCAGTTACAGACAAATATCAAAGTCATAGGTTGCGGAGGTGGAGGATCTAATAGTATCGCACGTATGCTGGATGAAGGAATACAGGGTGCAGAACTTCTTGCTTTGAATACTGATGCACAGCATCTTTTAAATACAAATGCTGATAACAAAATCCTTATCGGTAAGAAGAAAACCAAAGGACTTGGTGCAGGAAGTCTTCCACAAATAGGAGAAGATGCGGCACTTGAAAGTGTGGAAGAGCTTAACCAGACAGTCCAGGGTAGTGATATGGTGTTCATCACTGCAGGTCTTGGTGGTGGTACAGGTACTGGGTCGGCACCAGTTGTAGCAGAGGCAGCCCGTGATGCAGGTGCACTGACAATCGCAGTTGTATCACTGCCGTTTGGAGTAGAAGGTGAAGTTAGACGTACTAATGCTGAAGCAGGACTTGAAAGGCTGCGTGATGTTGCTGATACCGTAATAGTGGTTCCTAATGATAAATTACTTGAAGTGGTACCAAGACTACCACTACAGGCGGCGTTCAAAGTATCGGATGAAGTTCTTATGAGAGCTGTCAAAGGTATAACCGAGCTAATCACAAAACCAGGACTTGTCAACCTTGACTTTGCCGATGTCAGAACCGTTATGCAAAACGGCGGTGTTGCAATGATTGGTCTCGGAGAGTCCGATGATGAAAACAAGGGAGTTGAATCAGTACAGAAAGCATTAAGAAGCCCACTGCTTGACTTGGATATATCAGGTGCAACATCAGCGCTTGTTAATGTAGTCGGTGGTCAGGACATGACTGTTTCTGAAGCTGAAAGTGTGGTACAGGAAGTACACAACCGAATAGACCCAAGTGCCAGACTCATATGGGGTGCACAGGTTGACCCTGAACTTGAACAGACTGTTCGCACAATGATAGTTGTTACAGGAGTAAAATCTCCCCAGATATATGGACAGGGGAGTGCACAGAATGTGACCCGGAGATACGGTATTGATTTTGTAAAATAAGATATTGGTTATCCACACCAATACTTTTTTAATTTATCATTGTATATTTCATCGAATCGAAAACTATTTTTATGGTAGATATTATTTACCATCACCTACCATTTTAGATCATCAAAGCGTCATAGTTTTAAATATTTGTATACCCATCAATAACATTTGTAATTGTAATTAACATAAGTGGTTGTGAATAATTTGGCAGACAATAAGTTTAATACGGACAAAATAAATGTTAACCCTCGCCAGAAATTAAGGTCTTATCTCAGGGTGATGAAGTTAACAAAAAAACCATCCAGAGACGAATTTTTAATGATTGCAAAAGTTGCTGGTGCAGGTATACTGGCTGCTGGATTCGTCGGGTTTGTTATCTATATCCTGATGACAGAAATACCTCAGTGGGTGTAATTTTATGAGTGAAGAAAGCGAAGATGAATCCGCCATATTTGTCGTGAAAACAACTGCCAATCAGGAGCGTTCGGTTGCAAATATGGTTGCTCAAGTAACAAGAAAGGATAAACTTGATATCCGGGCTGTAATAGCTCCTGATGAACTCAAGGGTTATGTACTGGTAGAAGCACTTGATTCTGCTACAGTAGAACAGGCAATACAGCGAGTGCCTCATGCTAAAGCGCTTGTTAAAGGCCAATCCAGTATTGATGAAATCACGCATTTTCTGACACCAAAACCAACAGTAACTGGAATCACAGAAGGCACAATAATAGAAATAACATCTGGACCATTCAAAGGCGAAAAAGCACGTGTAAAACGCGTGGATGAAGGTCATGAAGAAATAACTGTTGAACTGTTTGATGCAGTTATACCAATACCTATAACAATACGTGGTGACACGGTAAGGGTACTGAAGAAGGAAGAAAAAGTTTAAATTTAATCAACTCTCATTCGAACTTCCAGTTTATCAGATAATCAAATTAAATATGGTGATATAAAATGACAAATGTTGTTGAAGCATTAGTTCCAGGAGGTAAAGCAACACCTGGACCACCACTGGGTCCTGCACTTGGACCGTTGGGAATCAATATAAAAGATGTAATAGCACAGATAAACGAGAAAACAAAAGAATACAACGGAATGGATGTCCCTGTAAAAGTCATCGTAGATGATGATAAAAATGTTGAAGTTGAAGTAGGAACACCACCCACATCTGCACTGATTATGAAAGAAGTGGGAATTGAGAAGGGTACAGGAGACACCTACAATGTTGTTGGTAACTTATCAATGGATCAGATAATGAAGATTACACGCCTAAAAAGAGAGGATGTTCTTTCATACTCATTTAAGAATGCAATGAAAGAGATTGTGGGTACCTGTGTTCCTATCGGTGTTACAGTTGAAGGTATGAGCCCGAAAGATTGCCAAAAAGCTATTGATCAGGGCAAATTTGATGATTCTATAGAAGCCTAAGGATAATTAACCGTAAACTTTAAAAGAATTGCTCAAATACTGTAGAATCTATTATAGTAAATAGAGATAGATATCATATCTATTTCTCTATTATATTAAAAACCGTAGGAGACCGAAACGGTCAAAATTACTACGGGAGGGTAGAAATGGCAGATCAAAGTACAATAGATGCTATTAATAAATTATTGGAAGAATCACCAAACCGCAATTTTGCTGAAAGTGTGGATTTGGCGATTAACCTAAAAAACCTTGATTTAAGTAAGCCCCATAACCGAGTCGATAAGGAAATTTCGTTGCCTCATGGTTTGGGTAAATCAAGAAATGTATGTGTTTTTGCTAAAGGAGAAGTAGGTCTTAAAGCAAAAGATGCAGGTGCAAAGTACGTTTTTTCAGATGAAGATATTGATGACCTCGCATCTGACAAAAAGAGGGCTAAAAGCTTGGCAAAAGAATGCGACCTCTTTATTGCAGAAGCCCAGTATATGCCAACCATAGGTAAAGCACTGGGGACTGTTTTGGGTCCCAGAGGAAAAATGCCGACTCCTTTGACTCCAAATAAAGACGTCTCCGAACTTATCAAAAGTGCGCAAAACACAGTTCATGTAAGGTCAAAGGATAACCCAAGTTTCCACGTTTCAGTAGGACAAAAGAACGAAGATCCAGACAAACTGGCTGATAATATTGATGCTGTTATAAGTGGAGTTGAAAACTCGTTGGAAAAAGGAAGACAGAATTTAAGGTCGGTTTATGTTACTACTACCATGGGTAGTTCTGTGAAGGTGGTATGATGGAGGCAGCAGCGGAGGAAGTACATCACACTGAGCATGTGCCTCAATGGAAAATTGAAGAAGTAGAGGATATTAAAAACCTAATCCAGTCATATTCATTGTTCGGTATCGTTAGCATAAGCGGTATCCCTGCAAAACAGTTACAGGTCATGCGAAGAGAACTTAAGGATATAGCTGTTTTGAAAGTATCCAGAAATACCCTCGTAGCAAGGGCACTGGAAAAAGCCGGTGGAACTGCTAAGGATTTAGAAGATTATGTTGATGCTCAGATAGGACTTATATTTACAAATGAAAATCCGTTCAAGATTTACAAAATACTTGAAAAGAGCAAATCTCCTTCTCCAATAAAACCCGGTGCGATAGCACCCAAGGATATTGTTGTAGAGGAAGGTGCAACTGGATTCCCGCCGGGACCGATTATCGGTGACCTGCAATCTGTTGGTATATCGGCTGCAATAGATTCTGGTAAAGTCAGTATAAGTGAGACAACTACTGTTGCCAAAGAAGGGGAAAAGGTGTCTCAAAAATTGGCGGCTATGTTGAATCGCCTTGAAATATATCCTGATGAAGTAGGACTTGATCTTAAGGCTGCAACATATGAAGGTTCTATATTTACATCTGATCAACTGGCAATAGATATAGACCAGTACTTCTCTGACTTTACAATAGCAGTACGTCAGGCATTTAATCTGTCTGTTAATGCCGCTTATCCGACAGCTGAAAATATCACAACTCTTATATCAAAGAGTGTATCCGAGGCAAGAAACCTTGGTGTCAATGCAACCATTATAGAGCCACAGCTTATGGATACACACCTGAGTAAAGCATATTCACAGATGCTGTCGGTAGCACAGATTGTATATGATAAAGATGAAAATGCAGTTGATGAAGATTTAAAACAAACACTTACATCGGCTGCAACATCCAAACAGGAAACAGAACCAGAAACAACAACTGAAGAGGAGACAGAAGAATCAAAAGAAGAGGAAGAAAGCGAAGAAGAGAGTGGCATGGCTGGACTTGGTTCACTCTTTGGCTAATCTTCCTTTATTTCGGATAAAATTTAAAACTTAAAAACAATTTATAGTAACTATTGATTTACAAAATATTATATAATTTGACAATGTAGTCTAACGCTAATAAAATATAGGTGATTTAAATGGAATATATATATGCAGCACTTTTATTACACAACGCTGGAAAAGACATAACAGAAGATTCAGTTAAAAATGTACTTGATGCAGCAGGCATAGAAGTCGATGATGCACGTGTAAAGGCACTTGTAGCCGCACTCGAAGATGTAGACATCGAAGAAGCAATGTCACAGGCAGCTTTCGCAGCACCAGCTGCAGCAGGAGCAGCACCATCAGGCGAAAGTGGCGGTGCAGCTGAAGAATCAACAGCTGAAGAAGAGGAAGAAGAGGAAGAAGAGGAATCCGAAGAAAGCGGAATGGCTGGACTCGGTGCACTCTTTGGCTAAATCTGGTGGCAAAATAAAAATACAATACTTGCAAACCCTTTTGCAGGTATTTTTCTACTTTTTTAACTAATTATAACTTACCGGATTTTAATCCGGTAAAAAATTGAATAATCCAATTTTATAACACGGATAATTTTAAATCACATGATGATAGGCTAGGATTATATACATACAAGCAAAAAATACACCTGTTTTTAACGTAATATCTGCAACTTTTTTGAATAGATTTTCTCCCATCGCCGTAGTCACCTTTGATTTATTTTTGAAATTAACAATAGTGCATTTGTCAATAAAAAATTGTCGGTGATGTTGATATTTCAGTTATTTATATAATCCTGTATTTCTATCTTTATCACGGTGATAGTTATGGATTGTTTGTTTTGTAAGATAATATCAGGTGAAGTTCCATCCAGCAAGGTTTATGAAGATGAATCTGTATACGCATTTCTTGATATAGCACCTTCGTCCACCGGGCATACACTGATTATGCCAAAAAAACATATAGAAAATTTCAATGAAATGTCTCCTGACGATGCGGCATCATTTTTTAAATCAGTTAACAAAATTGCAAAAACTGTTGAAAAAGGAGTTTCTGCAGATGGTTCAAATATAGGGCTTAATAACGGCAAAGTTGCAGGACAGGAAGTGCCGCATGTACATATCCATCTGATACCGAGATACGAAGGTGATGGAGGAGGAGGAATGAAATCAATAGTTCACACAAACCCGGAAACTGATAATCTGGACGAAATTGCTGCCAGAATAAAAGATGCATTTTGATAATACTTTTATTTTAAAAGTGATTTGAAATCTTCACGGTTTTGCATTTTCTTAAAATCTGCATCTTTTTTTGCTCTTTCTTTATAATAACTGTCATATTCAATTGCAAATTTTAAATACAACAAAGCACTGTCAGTGTCATCTAATAATGAATATACACAGGACATATTGTACCATGCATTGGCATATTTTGGATTAATGTTTAAGGCTTTATCATAGGCTTTTAATGCTTTGTTATATTGACCCATATAGGTGTATATAAGCCCTTTACTGGTCAATGTTACTGTCATCTTCGGGTTTTAATTCCAGAGATTTGTTGTATGCTTCTAAAGCTTCATTGTACATTTCCATTTTGGTCAATAAAAACCCTTTATTGTACCAGACAATTGATTTATTCGGGTTTAGTTTCAGAGATTTGTTGTATGCTTTCAGAGCTTCATTATATTTTCCAAATCCTTCAAGAATAGTACCCTTGTAAAACCATGCCACATCATATTCTGAATTTAATTCTAGTGATTTATTGTATGAATCTAAAGCTTTTTCACTATGCCCCTGTATTTTTAGAACGTAGCCTTTCTTTGCCCAGAAATATCCGCTTTCGGGGTTTAATTTGATTGCTCTGTTATAGGATTGCAGTGCATCTTCATACAGGTTAAGTTTTTCCTGAACAGTACCCTTGTAATCCCATGTTTCTTCATTATCCGGATTTATTGTGATAGCCTTGTTAAAAGCTTTGAGGGCATCTTCATAACTTCCAAGTTTGTTTAATATATGTCCTTTATTAATCCATGCAGTTTCATTATTTGGATTTATTTCAAGGGCTTTGTCATATGATTCCAGTGCTTTTTCATATTTTTCTAAACCATCATACAATATACCTTTTTCAATCCAGATAAAATCATCATCGGGGTTTAAATCACTGGATTTTTTGAAAGTTTCCAGAGCCAAATCATAATGGTTGAGGTTTTTAAGCGATAATCCTTTACATTTCCATGCTACACTGTCTTCAGAGTTTATTTTTGCGGCTTCATCAAAAGCTTCTGTAGCCTCTTTATAACGTTCAAGAGCCGTTAAAGCAATGCCTTTTCCAATCCATCCAATATTATCATCAGGTTTGATATCAACAACTTTATTGAACGCTTCCAGTGCTTCTTCATGCTTTTCAAGTGTATTAAGTTCAAATCCTTTATTCTTCCATGCGGTTACATCTTTGGGATTTAATTTTAGAGCTCTATTGAAAATATGCAGCGCATCTTTGTGCCTATTGGCGTATCTGTACAATTCACCTTCTTTAACCAAACCTTTAGTTTTTCTTATTCTGTTAATATAAAAGAACAAGGGAATTAATATAACAACAATCAGTAAAATAAGTATAATATGTATATTCCTAATCATAATATCCCTTTATAAATCCGGATTTATCTAACCTTGGGTACTATTCAACTAACAAATACAATAGTTTCTGAAGTTGTAAAATAATATTATAATGAATCAATAAATATATTTTCATTAACGTATTATATTAAAATAAATTAGTAGGGTTGAAACTGTATATCAGTTCTATCTACCAATTCTCTTATATAAACAAATAGACTACTGTCACTATAAGGATGAAATCTTTCAAAACCCCTTTAAAGGCATTCTGGCAGCTTAAAATTAGAAAAAGACCTTTTGTACTATCTCATGCCATAAATTCACAGTGCAACATGAGATGTAAGTTCTGTGAATACTGGAAGGAAGATAAAGTGGAAATGAGTACAGATGAAATTTTCAGAATGCTTGATGATGCAAAATCTTTCGGTATAGGGGTTTACAATGCATGGACAGTTGAACCGCTTTTAAGAGATGATCTTTCTTCAATTCTTGAACATGCGCACCATCTTGGTATGATGACATCTCTGATAACAAATGGAAAGCTTCTTGAAAAAAAACTTGATGAGTTGGAATACTTGGATTTGCTTTCTGTTTCTGTTGACGGGTTGGATAGTTATAAAGATATAAGAGGTATTGATTTTGAAACTATACTTCCGGGTATAAAAAAGGCAAAAGAAAGGCTACCTCTTATGATTAATTGTGTTATCAGTGGTAAGAATCTGGATGATATTGTTGACCTGATAAATCTGGCAGATGAACTTGGAGTTAAAATATCTTTTGAGCCCATGTATGAATTTGAAGGTATTTCAGAAGAAGTGTGGGATGAGTTCGGCGTTAAGGATATGGATAAGTATCATCGCACAGTTGACAGGATAATCCAGATGAAAAAACAGGGTTATCCAATAATCAATTCCTTAACCTATCTTAAAATGGTGAGAGATTTGGATATGGGTTATAAATGCCATGCTAACGATGTTATTCTAAATATAGCAGAGAATGGTACTATAGAGAATTGTAGGGTTCACAGAAATAAACTAGGTCATATAAATGAGGGGATAGAAAACGTTTGGAGCTCATCAAGGCATAATGTAAGAGAAACTACAAACCAATGTCAGGGTTGTCTGTTTTTTGGTTATGTTGAAAATAGTTTACTCTACGAATTTAAACCAGAAGTAATGAAAAATTATGACTGGATGTAATCTGTTAATTTTTTAACAATTGAACATTTATTTTGTCATTTACACCGGCGTTCAGTTTATTTGCAGCATTACCCTTGTTAACCGAAACTTCAAAGAATCCACTGCTTGATATAAGGGCTACCAGTTCATTCTCATTTACAAATCCATAGGTCTGCAGGAGAGGCATTTTTTTGTTGAATATTTTTAAATATGTTCCAAACTCAGCGAGTTTAAAAATTGTTTCTGCAGGTATATTAGTTATAATATTTCCAAAATCATCGATGTATATTACTCTACCTTCAACAGTATCGTTTTGCAATTTAGCTTTTCCAAAATCCAAATCAACATAATCATCGATTCTATGGCCTACATTTTCAATTTTTAAACCATTTGAAATATGTGCTCCCACTGGGGCAAATATATCACGTCCGTGAAAAGTAGCCGAAATTTTAGAACCTGTTAAACTTTTGTTTGTAATTTCAAAAACTTCAAAATCATTGTTTCCTATTTTACGTGCGGCAGGCATCATAAGCCCATTATCAGGTCCTACAAAATAGTCACCTCCTGCACGTATTGCAACAGGTCTACGTTCTGTACCTACACCTGGGTCAACGACTACGATATGGACGGTTCCTTCCGGGAAATATTCAGCGACCGAATATAGAGAAAATGCACCTGTATATATGTCAGCTTGAGGTATTGAATGAGTGATGTCTACGATATCGACACTATCATTTATTTTTAAAATTACGCCTTTCATTGCGGCAGGATACAGTGAGCCAAAATCATTAAGGAGCGTAATAACCGACATATACTAAAGATTTGTCTGGTTCTATAAACAATTATTGATTATATACAGGATAGGATAAATTAAAAAAAGTAAGGTAAAAGCATTACTTTGCAAGGTCGTAATGCTGGTTTACAATTTTAAGTGCGCAGAAGTCTCCACACATAGTGCAGGCATCTTCATCTTCAGGGGCTCTGTCATTTCTGATTGACCTTGCATTCTGGGGGTCTATGGCAAGGTTATACATTTTTTCCCAGTCAAGGTTACAGCGTGCACGTGCCATATCAAGGTCATTGTCTCGTTTGCCAAGTTTTACCATGTCTCCTACATGAGCGGCAATCTTTGAGGCTTTGACACCCTCTCTTACATCATCAACGTTTGGAAGTGCAAGGTGTTCTGCTGGGGTGACATAGCACAGGAAGTCACAACCGGCTGCGCTCGAGGCTGAGGCACCTATGGATGTAACAATATGGTCCTGTCCTGGTGCTACATCAGTGACCAATGGCCCAAGCATATAGAATGGTCTGTTTCCGCTCATGGATTTCATGAGTTTGACATTGGTCTCGATTTCGTCCATTGGTACGTGACCGGGACCTTCCACTATTACCTGAACACCTTCATTTTGAGCCTGTTCGGCAAGTTCAGTGTTTATAATCAATTCCTGAATTTGTGCTCTATCAGTGGCATCATGGACTGCACCTGCACGCATTCCATTGCCCATTGAGAGAACTACTTCATGTTCTTTCAGGATTTCAAGCAGGTAATCAAATTCACTGTAGAGAGGGTTTTCTTTTTCATTGTAAAGCATCCATGTACTCATGAATGCACCGCCTCTGGAACAGAGACCTCCGTAACGGCCGTGTTTTTTGAGCCTGTCCAGTGTGACGTTGTTAATTCCGGTGTGTATAGCCATGAAATTTGTACCAAGTTTTGCCTGTTCTTCGGTGGCTTTGAACAGGTCATCTTCGGTCATATCAGTAATAGAACCGCGTTTTTGTGCAGCTTCTATGAATGCCTGATAGAGAGGTACAGACCCAACTGACAGGGATGTATTATCAACAACTTTTTTCCTTACCTCAAGGAAGTCTCCGCCTGTACCAAGTTCCATGAGAGTGTCTGCACCAGCTTCTTCTGCAGCTTTTGCTTTTTCAACCTCAAGACCTATGTTGGATATATCGGATGATGAGCCTATAGAAGCATTCACTTTTGTTGAAAGCCCTTCACCAATTCCACATAGTTTAACATCTCTGTAAGGGGAAGTTGGTATAACAATTCTTCCGTTGGCTACTCCTCTTCTTATATATTCGGGGTCAAGACCCTCTTTTTGTGCAACAACTTTCATTTCATCTGTTATTTTTCCATTGACTGCATCTTCTAATAGTGTCATAATCAGACCTCTTTAAAGTTAACTTTGTTATTGTTCGTTTCTATGCAAATATTTTATTTAAAACTTGTCAAAAAATATTCTTTAGTTCTAATCAAGTAAATTTGATTTTAAATTTCTTGGTAATGGAACTCTATAGGCGTATAAACAAATTCAGTTTCTTAAATCTTTGATAATGATTGGTTTAATATTGTATCATATAACTAAAAAGCTATTATAAAAATGAATTGTTTAGTTTTAAAATCTATATTTTCTAAAAACTTTTTAAGTAATAGTAGTGATAAATCAACTGGATTTTTTCTGTAGTAAAAACCCAAAAAAGTATTATATCTCGGGTTATATTATTGTTATAATATTAGTTTAATGGTATAATTTATATTATTAAACTACTAGCGAGGTATAAAGGTAATTGTTTGGAGTATTTTGATATAATGATTCATTCCTCTCCTCTCTTCAACATAAAATAAGGACAAGAGGCATCGTAATATACATATTCCCCATAGTAAATAACCCCACTCCCAACCCGCATTGGATTGAGAGCCCCCTTTGACTCTCAATCGCAGGTTTTCGGGTCGAAAGAAAAACCACTAAAACTTTCGACCGTGCATCCTTCTAATGTTGTAATTGTATTTAACAAAAACGCTGATTAAAATTTAACAGCGTTGAAATTTTTAATACCTTTAAATATTATTACGGTTTATTTAATATCGAAACCAGTAAGTTTTTTATCCTTTTATTTCTAAAAGTCTTGTATGAGGATATGGGATATACCTCCTGATAAATTATGCCGAAACCATTTACTCGGTGAACATAGAGAGCTTCATGCATTGTGGTCAATAATTATCAACAATAAGAAGGCTTATTCAAATCATCCTGAAACTCTGCGCTGGAAGGATAAACTTAGAGCACTGTATTTGAGACATGAAAAACTGGTCGAAGAAATGGATAAAAGAGGATATAATCATCAATCTCCTCTTGATACCAGATTTGCAACAGGCAGTAATACACAAGATGAATTCATAGATTCATATGAGAAGCAGGTAAATATTTTGAAAGAAAAAAATTGCGGATGTAGTGTTTAAATTTAAGATTATTTTTTATTTATAGAACGAAGATTACGCATTGTTTCTCTGTGAAGTGATACAACCAAATCGCTCATTAACCCGAATATGAACATCTGTATACCCGAGATAATAAGAAGTGCTGTAAGAATTGTTAGAGGCAGATGAGTAATCCCTTTTATCCATTCAATTACTACAAAAATGCCAGTAAGTGTGCCAAGAATAATTACCACTGCACCGATGACACCAAAATAAAACATCGGATTATGCATTTTTGCAAGTTTGTATATTGTCATTCCTATTCTGAAACCATCTTTTAGTGGGTTGAGTTTGGTATCTGCATCCTCATGTCTTGCCAGATAAGTGATTGGAACTTCAACTACGCTAAATTCTTTTTTGATGCTTTCAATCGTCATTTCTGATTCGATTTCAAAACCGGTTTCTTTAAGTTCCAGTGTTTTTATAGCTTCATGGGTAATGGCACGGTATCCAGATAGGATATCGTTCAATTTTTTCCTATATGCATAACTAAATAATTTATTAAGAGCCCGGTTTCCTATAAGGTTTAGTCGGGTAAAAGCTTCAGGTTCATAATTTGCAAACCGGTTACCTATAACATGCTCTGCTTCTCCATTTAGTACAGGAGATAGCATTGCATGTACATCCGATGGTAGATACGTTCCATCCCCATCTACCATCACAACATATTCGCTTTCTATTATGTTGAAAGCTTCCTGTACTGCCTGACCTTTACCCTTGCCGCTCTGGACAACTACACTGGCTCCTTCTCCTTCTGCCAGTTCACAGGTTCTATCTGTGCTGTTGCCGTCGATAACGAATATATTGTCAAATCCTTCAGATTTGAAACCCCTTATTATTTCTACAATGGTAGATTCTTCATTAAGGGTGGGTATTAGTATACAAACGTTTTCGTTTTTTGGAGTATTCACATTCATCCCTTTATAGGAGCCCCATACCATCTAACTGGTTTCTTACCACTTCTACCCCGCGTTCACAGTGGTCAGGGGATTTACCTCCGGTAACTACCAGTTTTCCTGAACTAAATATCAAAACTACTACTTTTGGGTCATCAATACGATATACTAAACCAGGGAACTGTTCAGGTTCATACTCTATGTTTTCAAGACCAAGACCTATAGCAATAGCATTCAGATTGAGTACTGCATGCAGGTCAGCAGATGCCACAATATTCTGAACAGTAATTACTGGGTCTTTGATGGTTTCAATACCGATGTCGTTGAGCTTTTTAGCCATGTTTCCGATAACAACATGCACGTCATCCACATTTTTGGCGCCTGTGCAGACGACTTTACCAGAAGTGAAAACAAGGAAAGCAGCTTTTGGATTGGATACCCTGTATACAAGACCTGGGAATTTTTGTTTGTTGTATTCTGCGCCTTCAAATTCTGCTTCTATTTTTGTTAAATCAAATTCTTCTGCAAGTTTGGTGGAAGCCACCACGTTTTCGATTTTGATGTTGTAATCTTCTTTATAATCTGCCATATTTTTGGTCCTGACTATTTGATTATTCTATATTTTTTATATCCTTATATATAATAGCAAAAAGTAATTTATTCATTTATAAAAGTTACTTAAATACATGTTTTTTTTAAAAATGTTTTGGATATTTGAAATCACAATATCGCAAAATTATAGTATTAAAAGTAAAAAAAGTAAATTTTGAAATCAGAGGTATGAAGTAATAGGGCGCAGTCCATTGATGCCCCTATATAAATTTATAATCTGCAGGGTTTATAAGTTTGCCCTATTTACGATAGTATCTGCTACTTCTTTTGCACTGTTAAATGGAAAATCGTCTTTTTTGAGTAGTTTTCCTGCTTCTCCAGCGGTGACTTCTACATCTTCTGATTTGCAGGTTGTATCTGCTCCTTCGGGGAATGCGTTCAATAATTCTTCAGGTGTGTTTATCGGGAATTCTGCACTTTGGAGAGCCTCTTTTATCTGTTTGTGGATGTCATCTTTTATACTCATATTTTTCACTAATATCACCTATTGTCAGTCACAAATATATAGTTAATCGTTATAATTATATACTAATAACTTATTTGGTGTATAACAATAACTTAGTTTTGATTAGGTTTATGGAGGTCTACCAATGTCTACTGTTGAGAGTGAATATAAAAACGAACTCCAAGAGATAAAAGAAGAAATCAGTTCCATGCGTAAGGAATTCAACCGTTTTTTTGAATATTCGAATCAACAATATCTTGAACAAATATTGCAGGATATGAAGAACAATTTTTCCAGAATACTTATTGATTATGTTGTCGAGGACAGCAAAAATTCACTTGATGAAAATATGATACAGGACTGTAAGATGAAAAATTTCTGTGAATCAATATTTAATGATTTTCTGCAGGGAACTGCTCAACTATTAAATAATGACAGTGTAGACCCAGAAACAATCGAGCAGTATTATGAACAATTTAATGAATTGAAAAAAGAAAAAGCAAAGTATCCAAAATGTGAGACATGTTTTTCTGAGGCTTCAAAACTGTTTGAAAAACAGGTTAACCTTATGCGTTCATTAAAAATATATGAAAAAGAAGATGATAAAGAAAAAATCCAAAATCTTCCCGTGGAAGAAGTTGTTAAAGATGTATGTGATCCCATAGCGAATAAACAAAGGCTTACAATACTAAAATCTATTGCAACCGACACAAAAAGTTTCACACAGCTATCCAAATTAACAGGTCTTAATGGTGGTAATCTGCTCTTTCATCTCGACAAACTTCTTAATACAGGTATGATACAGCAAATAAGTGAGAGGGGAGACTATATTATAACTGGAAAAGGATACGCAGCATTAAAAGGAATATCCAATGTTTATTCGCAAATAAAACTATAATAATGATAAAACATCAGTTTTGACCTTCAATGTTATCCAGTCCATTGATTATTGTATCATATCTTTTACAGACCCTGTCAATCAAGTGGATGTCGGATTGATGGGTGGAAATAAGTATATCAGCATTTTTACCAATTTCCTCTCCATCACTTGATTCGCCATAATCAGGTCCGATTAAAATACCGTCAGCAGATACACTGAGTCTGAGGTCATTCACCAGTCTTGCTACCATATTTGTTTCCGGTTTGACTTTACGGCTGATGACAAGTGCTTTTGATAAGTATTTATCCTTTAAATCCCTGATATAATCGATGCTTTCCTGTGATTTATCACTGTCTGATATGTTTTCCAGTTTCTTTATCGATTCAATCAGATCGTCGAAAGTGGTAGAGCTAACTTCGATGATTTCTCCATCGTAATATCCTTTTACATTTTCTGAATATCCTTTTGGAATAATAAGCTTGTAAACATCCTCCAGTGAATCGATATCATCTTCAGTTGGGTTATAAATATTAATGACTCTGTAATCGTCGATTCCGCACAGTTCCATAAGTGATTCGTACATCGGGGTGACCGCTATAACCTTCCTTCCAAGCCATCTGTCAAGACCTTTCTGTCCGCTCTGTTCACGGGAAAGTTCTATAATTTTTTGTTTTATCGATTCAGGGTCATTGGATTCAAGTCCAAAATAATCGACAAATAGTGGAGTGGTTTCAAGTAATTTTGTTCTTCCATATGCACTTGTGCGGATAAATCCCCTGTCTTGGAGTTCTTTAACATGTTCATAGGCAGAATTACCTCTTAAATCTACAAGGTCAGATTGGGTGATGGGTTGGTGGTAAGCTATCATGGAAAGGGTTCTAAGTATAGGTGAACTGAGTTCTCTTGGAGCAAGTTTGCTGACAAGTTCGCTAAATTCAGGTTTAACTTGCATCACATATCTTTCTCCAAGATCCAGTATTTCAAGTCCTGTATCACCGTCAGTATATTCTTCAATAAGTGTTTGAACAACTGATATGGTATGTTTTTTGGATTTGCTTATAATTCTTGTGAGTGTCTGTATATCAACTGTATTACCGGCAGCAAAAAGTGCTGCTTCGATAATTTGTTTGTCTCTTAATTTTTTGTTCTCATTAGCCATAAAACATCTTACCCTTCAGACATTCCATTACTGGGAAATATATAAAGTTCTCCAAAAAGCTCCTCCTGATTCAATTTAATTTTTCTGTCAGCAGCAAGAAACAGAAGGGACAGGTAGGTCATGACCTTTTCAGAACGTTCACCATTGGAAATTTCGGAAAAAGAAGTGTAGCTTTTGTTTTTAAACATTTCTTCCAGTTTTTCGTACAAACCTTCTGCACGACCGGTAATATCTTCCTCATGTGCAATATCAAGTACATCATCGGTAGAGGATTGTTCTATTTCCTCTTTTCTATCTATCTCTTTTTTACTATGATTTCGCTCTTTTCTTCTGGAATCTACTTTTTCAGCCTTTTTTAGTTCTGTAACGAGTTCATTTAAAGTAACAGGGCGCTTGGAATTTCGCCTTACAGGAAGATTTGGAACAGGATAATCCTCTACTTCTGAAAATTCGATTTCATCATCCATATCCAGAGAATCAGGCTCTTCGTCCTCATTCTCTTCTTCTTCCTGGATGATGCCGGTGGATTTCATACGAAGTAAAACGGAAGCATAAAGCAAAGTTCTTGCTGATATCCTTAAATCCATCAGTTTCATTTGTTCAATCTTGTCCAGAAATTTATCTGTAATATCAACGATATCAATATCCCATGGATCGATATCTCCATCATTTGCAAGATTTACCAGCATTTCAACAGGTTCATTCATTACATCATCGGATAACTCAATCTGGGATTCATCCAGACCAAGCATCTGAAAAGTTTTTATATATTCAGGATCATGGTTGGTATCGTTTTTATTTTCACCAAATGAACCTGATTCAATTTCGTATACGTTTTTTGATACCTGATCTGTTTCCACGTTTTTCACCACAGTTTTAATACAGTTTAACGCCTGTGATACTGGTATTGTTATTTTCCTGCATGGTAACTCCAAGAGTCCTTGAAGCAGATTCAATCATGGGCTTCCGGAGTGAGACCACTATAAACTGAGCATCGTTCACGGATTTTTTTATACGCTGTGCGACCCTTTCAGAATTAGCACCATCAAGGAACATATCGATTTCATCAAAGGCATAGAATGGAGCTGGACGATAAGATTGGATTGCGAAAACAAACGCAAGAGCCGTCAGACTTTTTTCTCCGCCTGACATTGCTTCCAGACGTTGCAGGCTTTTGTCTTTGGGTTGGGCTTTGAGTGTAAGTCCTCCAGAAAACGGCTCTTCATAATTATCAAGAGCTAGTTCACCTGTTCCATCTGAAAGTTCATTGAATATGGATGAGAATGCTTCATTTATTCCATTAAATGTCTCCATGAACGTTTCTTTTTTGAGCTTTTCATATTGCTCTATACGTTCCAGAATCTGCTCCCTTTCATTTGAAAGGGTGTCTCTCCGGTTTTTCATCTCTTCATGTCTATTCAAAACCTCATCATACTCATCGATAGCCCGCATATTGACAGGTTCAAGGTCTTCCATGGCTTTTTCAATCGATGCAATCCTTGTACGTACAGTTTCATAGTTGGGGACTTCTTCAGTTTCCTCTATTCCCCGCTGTTCCAGTTCGCTTCTTAATTCATCTATTTGCTCTTTAAGAGAGCTTTTTGTAGATTCAAGCGCTTGGAGTCGGTTACTTGCATTTTCAAATTTGGATTTGATGGAATTGTAATCTTTTTTGAGGTTGTCATATTCGGTTTGTTTGTTCGACCTCTCATCCTGTAACTCTTTGAGTTCATCACCCAGCTCTTTTTCCCTTTCCTGTTTGCTGGCAAGATTATTTTCCAATTCTTTAATTTTTTCTTTAAAGGATTCAATACGATCTTGATGGCTTGATTTTTTCTCATCAAGCTCTTCTATGAGTTCCCTATCATCGCTAATTCTTTTGTTGGCGTATTCAAGGTCAAGATTCAATGAATTGATATTACTGTCAATATCACGTATACGTCCTTCCAGCCTCTGGATTTCTTCGTTCAGATTATCAGCTTTTTCATTGAGTTCAGGTATTTCAGAATCGGCAAGTTCTTCTTCAAGTTCTGATATTTTCTCATCAAGTTCGTTTTCTTTTTTGGTTTTCTCATCCTTATCTGCAACGACCTTATCCATCTCTTCTTTGAGTTCTTTACGTGATTCTTCTATTTCTTCAAGTTCTTTGTTTTTGGATTCTATGAGCTGGGATAGTCGTTCCTCTCTGCTTGAGATTTCCTCAAGTTGCATCTGTTTTTTGGATATTTCATTTTCGTAATCGTTGATTTCCTGTTTGACATCAGAAATTTGACTTTCAACATCATCAAGTTTTTTGATTGTGTTGTTGCGTTTGGAATCGTATTCGGTGATTTTTTCCGCTATTTTTGTAAGCTTTTCCTTCTCTGCCGCGGCAAAAGAAAGACCTGAACGCTGCTGTTTGGATCCGCCACTCATGGCTCCACTTTTTTCGACAAGTTCTCCATCAAGGGTTACCATTCGGAGTCCGCCCATGAGTTTACGGGCGTTTTCCAGACTATCCATCACCAGAGTATCTCTGAATACGTACCAGAAAGCAGGTTCAAATTTATCATCAAAATCAATAAGATCTATCGCATAACCTACAACGCCTTCTTTATCCGAGAGGTCTTTGTAGGGTCTGCGTTTTTCAAGTTTTTTTAGAGGGAGGAATGTTGCTCTTCCAGCTTTATACCGCTTTAAATATTCGATTGCTTCTGATGCATCTTCATCATTTTCAGTAACAACAGCCTGCATACGTCCACCTGCAGCTATCTGCAGAGCGGTAGAATATTTTTCGTCTGCTTGCCCCAGTTCAGCAATAGTTCCATAGATTCCCTGAAGTTTCTTATTATCTTTTGCAGATATAACCGTATCAACCGCTTTTGAGTATTTGCTGTTTTCCTCTGCAGCACGGACTCGGGCTTCAACTTGTGCATATTCCTGCTGATGTTTGCGGAGTTCTTCTTCATGTTCATTCAATATTTCTTTAAGCTGGGAGCGGTTGCTTTCAAGGTCATCGAGGTCTTTGTTCAGTGACTCGATTTTTTCGTTCAGTTTATCAATTTCATGTTGAACAGAGCGGGTATCGCTATCTGAAGATTCGATTTTTTCTTTAGCATCTTGTATTTCGTTTTCTATATCCCTTTTTTCTGCGGATTTACGTCTTACTGCATCAAGCAAGCGGTTTTCTTCACGAATCAGTTCACTTTTTTCATTCTTAATCTGTTCACGTTCATTTTTGAGTTCAGACAGATTGTCCCGGGTTTCGGCAAATTTGGCATCAACATCATTGATTTTGCTCTGCAGAAGTTTCAGTTCGTTTTTACGTTCGTTGAGTTCAGAATTGATACTTTCTTTGCGTATTTCTTCATCATTGATTTTTGATTCAAGTTCTTCAACCTTGGATTTGGCTTCATCGATATCTACAAGAGTTTTACGTCGTCGGGTATCTATGTCCTGTATTTCGTTTTCAGCAATTTCAATACTGCCATTACACCTTGAAATCTCTCCCCTTATCTCTTCAATATCCTTTTTTATCTGGATTTGTTCCTTTTCACCCATATTCTGGATTTGGTTTGTAAGGTCAGAGAGGGTTTTTTCAAGTTCTTGCAGTTGTGCATTTTTTTCATCCAGTAATTTTTGTAGTTCTTCTACTGAATTCTTCTTGGATTCAATATCACTGTTTACAGATTCAAGCTCTTTTTTTGCGTCCTTTAATTTTGAAAGGATAACAAAACCTTCATACTTTCCTTTTTCCTGTTTCAATGATTGGTATTTAAGTGCCTGGTCCCGTTCATCCTTGAGTTTATCAAGCTGGCTGTTAACTTCTTCGATTATAATGTCTACTCTTTCAATGTGTTCTCGTACGGTTTCAAGTTCATTCATCGCTCTTTCTTTTTTGTTGTCAAATTCGGATACACCTGCGATTTCATCGATGATTTTTCTCCTTTCTACAGGGGTCATGGTTATAATCTGGGTGACATCCCCCTGCATGACAACATTGTATCCTTCGGGTGTAACTTTTGCTTTGGCGAGATAATTATGAATGTCTTTCAAACTTACAGATTTTCCGTTAAAATAAAAATAGCTGTAATACCCACTTTCAGTTTCCTTTATTTTTCGCGTAATCTCAACTTCATCAGCTTCCACAGGCATTTCATTGTCAGAGTTGTCAAAACGGATTTTAACCTGTGCGTACTGTGGCTTATTACTGGAATCGGGATTATAAATTAGGTCTGTAAGTTTTTCAGCACGCATAGTTCTTGAATTGGACAGACCCAGTGCGAATAGGATACCATCAATTATGTTTGATTTACCACTTCCATTTGGTCCGGATATGGTTGTAAAATCGTCAAAAAATGGTATCTTTACCTTTTTACCAAAGGATTTGAAATTCAGGAATTCAATTTCCTTTATGTACACGTGCAACCTCTTTAAAAATTATTTGTCATTAGTGATAATTTCAGCATCTTCATCTTCTCGATGTTCAACTTTTTCTTCAGGTTCGGGTTTATGAGTAGATGAATCATCTCCATCGGCAACAATATATTCATTACTTTTTCTTTTCGGTCTTCCTTTTTTTGATGAACCCTTTTCTCCACTCTCAGCAATTATATATTCAGAACTGTTCTCCATAGAGGGCTTTTTTTTGTGGTTTTTCTCTCCACTTTCAGCAATTATATATTCGGGTTCTACAGAAACGTTGTTTTCACTTTCACCTTGTTGCTCTTGAAGTTGTATAGTATCGATTTCCTGTATTTGTGTATAACTACCAGAAGCATTTTCATCAACGTTCTGGTCATTTTTTCCTGTAAATTTTTTTGTATATTCTGATATTTTTGACCCTGATGTATCGCCTGAAAAGTTTGCATAGCCGCTATCAATATTGTTAGAATCAAGGGATTTTGTATTTGAAGAATTACCAGATTTATATCCATTTGAGGTTGATGTTTGGGATTGATTTTCGAGGTTTTTAAGAATTGATTTTTGGTCCAGCAATTCTTCCATCATGCCTTCAAGTGTTTTTCCAAGTTCCTTGACCTTATCTTCAAGATTGCCCACACGTTTTTCCATTTCTTCTACATCTTCTGTTGAGCCGTTATTTTCAAGGTTGTTAATATCAAGTTCCTGATGAATTTCCTCGATGATTGAATCTTTGAGTGAATCTTTTATTTTTTTGATTTCCTGCTCTTTTTCAGCGACCTGTTTTTCAAGTCTTTCAATAACAAAATCCCTGTTTTCATTGCCCATATTTTATGTTACCTCGTAAATTCATTCATCCCTCAAATTTTATATATTTAATCTTATAAGATTTTTATGTACGTAGAGATGTGATATAAGTTGTGGTTGTTTTTATTTTGCAGATATCATGGATGTATTTGTAACAGAGTCTTTTTCCACTTGATATACATAATCAGCAGAATCGATTAAACTTTCGTCATGGGATACTATCAGAATCTGTCCTACTCCGGAATCCCTCATCATATCAATAAGTTTTATAAGCTGATGGATATGTCCTCTGTCAAGGAAAACAGTCGGCTCATCAAGTATTAGTGGGGGTAATTCTGAACTGCTGGAACTGTTGCTGACGCCATATGATAAAAGCCTGTATATAGCACATCTAAGAACCAGATTGAATATTGCTCGTTCTCCACCGCTTAATAGTTTGGGGTCGAGCGGGGTGCCGTCTTTTTCATAAATAGTGAAATTATAATCTGAATCGAGCCGTATATGTGAGTAAGCATTGTTGGAATACATGAAAGTGAATATTTCATTTATCAATGAATCCAGAGCTTTTATATTTTTTTCGCGGAGATTGGCACGGATACGCATATACATATTTTCAAGAGATTCAGCATCTTCATAGACACTATTAAGATAATTCTTCTTATTCTCCAGATATTGTAAATCTTTGTGCAGGTTGTTCAGGCGGTTAATTTCGTTTTCCAGTCGACCGGCTTCTTTGAGGACGCTGTCTTTATCCTGGTATAATTTATCAATTTCGTTTGTAATGTTTTGATGGGCGCTTTCATATTGTTTGAGTGTTTTTCTCAAAACATCTATGTCAACATCACCCATTTTATCTTTTATTTCTTTTAACCGCTCTCTGCGTTCTGTAATTTGGCTGTCAAGTAGAGATGTATTATCTTGATTGCTTTTTATCTTGTATTCCAGCTGGTTTATATCGCTCTGGATTTTTTCGTATTCGTTGAGGTTGTTTCGGATATTTTTAACAATATCAAGGCTATTTAGGACTTTCTGATGTTCTTTTTCTGCAGTCTCTTCTTTTTGTTTCAAGGTTGATATTTCTTTGTTAAGTTCATCGATTAATCTGTTGACTTCCTTTTTGCGGTTTTCAAGTTCATTGATACTTTCCTTTTCCTCTTCTATGTTGTTGTTATAATCTTCAATCTGTTTTTTTAGCGACTCGATTTTGTTCTGGATTATCTGTATCTCATTTTGGCTGTCGTTGATAGTTTTACTGTATTTTCTGGCGGTTTTTACTTTTTCCAGTCTTTCCTGTACACTTTTTAAATCTTCTCTGGTTTTTGATAGCTGTTCCTCGAGCGATTTTTTCTGTTTTCCATCCTCTGATGTAGATTCTTCTATGCTGGAATTTTTCAAATCCTGTCCGCAGGTAGGGCATTTACCCTTTTCGAGCAATTTTTTATGTTCATTTAAACGTTTGTCCACTTCTGATATTGAGGTCTGGAGTTCACGTTCCTTGCCATGAAGGTCTTTTTGCTGGTCGTTTAAAAGCTCCATTGCGTCATCGATGTTGTCCAGTTTATCCTCGGTAAATCCAAGAGATTTTGCGTTTTCAAGTGCAGTGTTTTTCTTGTTTTCCCATTCATTCATGGAAATTTCAAGATTTTCGATTTCTTTTTGAACCGATTCTATGGATTCTTTCTTTTTCTGGATATTTTTATGGCTTTCAGTAATCTGTTTATCGATATCTTTTAAGGTATCATTCTTGAGTTTCAGTTCATTTTCTTTGATAGCCCGGTTATTGGATACAGTATTCAGATTTTCTCTTACAACCCGTTCTTCTTCTTCCTTTTTATATACAGTGTTTTCAATGTCATCAATATTGAAATCGATTTGGTTTTCAAGTTCTGAATTTTTATCTTGAAGTTGTTTTAAATACTGGCGTTTTTTACTGATATCTGCTTTTATATCCTCGATGTCCTTATACAGCTGAGTTTTTTTGTTGTTGAAATCTTGGATTTTTTCGTTTATCGATTTCTTTTTCTCTTCCAGTTCTGAATAAGTAGTAATACTGTTATTAAGTTCATCGATTTTGGATTTGGCGCTATCTTTTTTCTGGTTTAGTTCATCGATTTTGGATTGTATATTTTTGGATTTTTCTCTGAGTTTGTTCAGGTTTTCATAGGGGTTTTCATTTTTAATCTTGTCAATTTCAGATTCTGTGTTTTTGATTCGATTATCTACATCTCTAAAATGCCGTTTTACACCTTTTTTAGCATTGCTGGCTCGTTCTCGATAATCTTCCAGTTTTCCAATTTGTAATAGGTCATCGATCATATTCTGGCGTTCTTTAGGGGTTGCATTAATGAGTATATCGATTTCACCCTGCCTTATGTACACACAATTTCTGTACGCTTCTTCATCCATGTTGAGTAATTTGCAAACAGCATCATAAGTCTGGGTAGCTTGGTCTACCACTATATTACCATTGGATTTAAATATGGATTTAGAATTGTAAGCCCTATCATTTTTAGTATCGTATCTGAAACCCTGCTCGATTATGTATTCATTTTCATTTTGTTCCAGTTCCAGATATATACTGGCTTTTGAAGCACCCTTGCGTATCATATCTGCCAGAACATATTCTTTTGAAAGTGTCCTGCTCCCAAAAAGCCCGGTAAAAAAAGCCTCAAGTAGACTGGATTTTCCACTCCCGTTAGCACCGGATACTACGGATACACCATTATTGAATGAAAGGTCGAGATTTTCATAACTTCTAATGTTTTCGACATATAAACGTTTGAGTTTCATAGATAATCTCCAAGATTGTGCTGTTTGGGTGCGGATTTTTTATGTGTTGCTTTTTTCTTTTGATGTTGTTTATTATCTGTTCTGTCTTCCACCCAGTTATAACCATAATTCTCTGGTACATTCTCAGGTTTGTTTTTTGTATTATCTTTTATTTTGTCTGCAGGTTGTTTTTTATTGTAGTTTTCAGATGATTCGATTGTTACTGATGTCTGTTCATTTTCAGATTCATTTTTTTTATCGGTTATTGTTCCTGTTTCTATAGGATTATCTTTATTATCTTGACAGTCTTTACTGTAATCCTTACTGGATTCATTTTGTTTCTGGGTTTCAGTATTAGGAGATGGAACAGGTTTTGTAAAATCTATGTCTTCAAGCAGCTTTTCCATCTCGTCATCAATTTTTGAATCTATGTTACTTTTAACAACTTTCATGTCCCGTACAATTTCATCTACCAGTAATCCGCCTTTAGTAAGGTTTATATGTTTGAGTTCTTCCCTGACAGCTTCGTCAGGGTCTGAAAATGAAACATCCATTGATACGTCATCCAGTTCATCGTTGCCGGTCCTCAAATCCCTTATTCTTGGGACAAGAGCACCCTGGTTTAACAGATAATCTTCTATTTCACTGTATGATATTGTGATGTTTGGGTCACCGGAAATTTCTACAATGGTAACACTATTTTCGATATTGTGTTCTTTAACAGTATTGAAAATATCATCATATGCATTATCTTTGTCTTTTATCGTAACAGGTATAAATTCAAAATCACGGGTAGGGAGATTACGTCTGCTGATATCTATGCCTGAATCGTTTATTGTAACAATATTGTAGGAGCGTGTTTCACGCTCTGATGAACTGGTACGTTCGGTACTTCCGCAGTATGTGACCCATGTATTATTGACGTCTATCTTTTCATGTTTATGATAATCACCAAGCAGAATGGCATGTACATCAAATGGAGTGTATTCAATCACCTCTTCACAATCCCATTCTCCAAAGGCGAATGGTTTCATGAGCTGATGCATTACAAGAAGGTTATATTGTGAATTATCGGAATAATTATTAAAAACAGAATAATCGAAGTAGGGAATTTTTGATTTTGGAACACTATCGATTCCAAAGATACTAACCTCATCTATTCTATAAGGTTCGTACTCGAGCCTTACGGCAATGCCCATTTTTTCAAAAAGGTCAAGCCATTGAGTGTGCTGTTTACTTTCATGGTTACCCACAATAGCCAGAAATGGGATATTTGATGATTTCAAATGTGAAATAATTCTCATAGTTTCCAGTATATCTTCAAGTGTTGGGTTTCTTGAATCAAAAAGATCTCCTGCATGTACAACAGCGTCAACCTGCATTTCAATAGCGTCGTTTATAACAGTGGAAAAAGCATCAAGAAAATCCTGTCGGCGAGATTCGCTCTGATATTGGCGGTAGCCTATATGTGTATCAGCAGTGTGGAGTAATTTTATTTCACGTCCCATGTTTGATTCTATAGGAATCTCAACACTTTTAAGGTTGATGTATTTTTTCCATTGTTTTACAATAAATTTTAAATGACGAACGTAATATTATCCAGATTTTGATTCCAGCAGACTTTTGTATCTTGGATACCAGTCTTCAAAATCCATAACGTAATTGACTCCACAGATTTTGTTTATATTCCTCTCGTCAAGGAGCTGTTTGAGATGATGCCCACCTTTTACAGTCCTTGTTTGAGGTCCAAACGGGTTAAATATCATTCTGTTGTTTCTAAAAAGAACATAATCACAGATAAATGCAACATCTTTAAAAAAATAGCATGTAAATCCCGGAGTATGCCCGTCAATATGAACGGCTTCTATCCCATCTTTTATAAAACTGGTTTGGAACGTATTGTCAAAACTAAATCCTCTGCATAATTTGAAATCAGAATCTGATTGATGAATAGATACTTTTGATGAAAAATATTTTCTGTATAGATTGGATGCACCAAGAAAATGGAAATGTGTGAATATGATTTCATCCATTGGTTTTATACTGGTGTCAAAACTTGACGGGCAGTCTATCTGGTAGGTTTTGTTGTCTTTATTAATCTGATATGAAGCGTGTTCGATACCCAGTTTTGGAACAGAACTTAACCTGGTAACAGAATCTATTACAGGTGTCTCTTGTACATCATAATCTCTTGAACATTTTTCTGCGGTTATGAATTTGTCTTTGGGAGCATTGCAGAAAGGACACCTTTCAGGTAAATATCCAACCATGTTGTAACTGCATACAGTACATACGTATTGATCTTTAAGGTTTATTGTCAATCACATCTCCTCTAATGGAAAAACAGTTTATTAATTGGTAAAGATTATAAAATGAAAAGGAAAACTGGAAATTAATCCTCTCTTTCCAACTGCTGTATTATATCGTTTACTGTTAGTTCACCTTTTGCAACTCTTTTTATCATTGGATATATAAATGAACAATCTTCCATAGCGTTCCAGCGTGCTTCCCCTACTCTTCTAACTACTTCATTAAGGATTTTTTCACATTCCTGACAGTATTTACTGTCACTTTCAACTCCGCAAATTTGGCAGTTCATACGACTCCTCCTTTAATAGGTTAGAGTGTACTAATATTTAAATAAATTGTGTTTAGTTGTTTACCCTACTAAGAATGTCGAAACTTGGCCAAGAACTTTGTATAATTTTATTCTAAATCTTTAAGCAAAAGAGCACATGAATCAAGAGTACCTGAGCCTACAAGAGTGGGTGTTATACCGTGATTTTCCATACTTTCTGCTGTTTTTGGTCCAATCGCCACTGTGATGATATCTTTGACGTCAGAATTTGTAAGTTTTGAAGCCAGAAAGGATTTTGTGCTTGTAAACACAACACCTCTAATTTTTTTATCCACTATGTAATCTTTCAATTCATTAGGGGTTTCTATGAGTTCATAACAGAACCCTTCAATAACAGTTGCTCCCATTGACTGCAGAGATTGTTTAAGCCCTGAATCAGGTGTATTTGCTCTGGAGATGCCGACAGTTTTGCCTGGTACCTTTTCACCAAGATGTGTTGTAAAATATTCAGAATAGTATGAATCTAGTACTTCTGTTTGGTATCCATACTGGTTTATCTTTTCTGCTGTTTTGGGACCCACACTGATTACTTTGGTTCTATCGGGAATTTCTGTAGTCCACTTGAAAAATTTGATAACACCAAGTGTACTTGTAAAAATGAGAAAATCTATACACCGCGATTCCAACTTTTTTATAAGAGTTTGCATAGATGATTTATCAGAAGGCTCACGTGATTGTATGGTGGGTATTAGAATTGCATCAAGTCCATACTTTTTGAAAAGATTGTATGTTCCATCATCTTTTTCATGTAAACGTGTTACAGCAACCTTCATAATTTCATAGGTCATTCTTCATCTTCAATAGGTAGCTTTTCATCAGGTTTAACTCCATAATATTCAGCTCTTGCTTGACCGAAAGGACACCCTTTATCTCCAAAAATTTTTAATTCCAGATTCTGTATGGTCTTACAGATTTTATTTCCTGATCTTGCACCTTTGCAGATGATGCAGTACTTTTCACAAAAAATAGGTGGATTTTTTTTATCAGCCAATATAAAACCTCCTTTTGATTAGCCCCACTTTTATAAAGATAATGAGTTACTATATTTTAATATTTGTCTTAATATTTCAAAAAATTTTTTGGAGCATTTTTTATATATAAAATTTTAACAGTTCATTTAGTCCATGTCGGTTCTTGAAACATTTTTTAATCGTGTGATGCCATCTATTTCATCGATAATGTCTGCTACAGCATCAGGTACAAGGTGTCTCCAGTCATTATCCTCAATCATCTTTTTCCGAATTCTTGTGCCTGAATATTGTTCTCTCTGGTACATGGGTGACTGTTTTACAGGTATTCCTGCCTCTTCAAACAGTTGTATTACCAGTGGATTGTTTGAATAGACCACATCAAATAAAGGAGTCCTTGAAAGTACATGAGATACCCATAATGAGTTTTGCTGGATGTCTTCGATAGGAAGAGCATAATTTGGAATTTTTTCCTTTTCAAGAGCATTACGAATCATCATCACTCTTTCACCGGCTGTGAAAGGATCAGATGGACTATGACTTTTCTGGGCACTACCTATTCCTATAACTACTTCATCGACTTCATCGGCGATTCGGTTGATAATAGAATTATGCCCCAGATGGTAGGGCTGGAATCGTCCGATATAAAATGCTCTTTTCCTGTGCATAGTTGAGATTTGTAAAATAAGTTATTTTATTCCACCTGCTTCAAATGAGAATTTTTCACAGGCTTCCAGATAATGTGGTTCATTTTTCTCGTGTTTCATATTGAGCAGTTTTTTGATAAGGTCCATTCCAGGTTCTGGGTTCTCCATCATCTCCAGGTCTTTGCTGGCTTTTTTGAAGTACTTTTCTCCTATATCGGTGCGTATAAGTACACTATTCCAGCCATCAGGGGCACCTACTGAACCTATGGATATGTCTGCATGGACTGCGGTATAGTCACAGCAGTTATGACACGGGTTTCTGGCGTATTCTGCTACAGTAGGGATTTTTACACTGTGTCCTTCACCGTCTTTTGTATATGCCCAGAATTTTCCTTTGGCAAAGTCCATTTTAACGACTTGTTCTATATCAAGCCCAAGAACCTTTGGTATTATATCATTTAACATGGTTTCATGATGGAAACTTTCCATACAGAACAATCCTATTATGACGGCGATTTTATCGTTTATGTTTTCAAATATCAGACGAGCACCATGAGCCTGACAGGGTACACCTACAACAGCAATCCTGTCATAGTCTTTAAATGGTTCTCTAAGGGCAGAAATTACTGAATCATAGGTATATTTTGTACCTGCGGTTTGATCTACCTGTGATGGTTCTGTCATTAACACCAGTTCGGTTTCCCAGTTTTCATTTCTGGTTATGCCTACAACACAATCAATTTCACCCTTGTCCAGCAGGGATTTTAATATAGCAGATGTGACTCCACCGTCCTGCCCAGGTATGCTACTTCTGGCTCCGAAGAACTGCTTGACATTGTACAGTTCATCTTCTACATATCCGTGAATCACCGGGCATACATTACCACAAGCGTAACAATCTTCACATACCGAAGGTGCAGCTCCTTTTTCATACAGTTCCAGATTATTCGGGTCACGTATCTGTGCTTTTTTATCAATTGTTATAGCCCCGACGGGGCATACGGCAGCGCATGCCCCACAGGCTGTACATACATCGTTTTCAATAACATCCAATATTTTTGGGTGCAATCATTTTCCTCCGATAATTTCCTTTCCTATGAGTTTAATGGCTTTCTCTTTTTTGGGACCGATTGGAGAGCCTACAACAATCTGTGTTACACCTGTATTGAACAATTCATCCACTCTCTGTTTGCAGTCTTCAGGTGTACCACATACTGAAAAAGCATTTACCATATCGTCGGTGACCATATCTCCCATCAATGATTTGAAATCACCTTTGGATATTGCGTCACTGATGTTTTTCTTGGCTTCTGGGTCGATACCATGGCGTTCAAGTACCACATCTGGTGAGCCTGCTACAATAAATGCAACAACTACTTTGGCTTCCTGTTTTGCTTTTTCAGCATCTTTATCAATCGAGAAGCATGTATAGGCTGCGATATCAATATCATTCATATCTCTACCAGCGTTTTCCGCGCCTTCTTTAATTTTGTCAAGAGCGACGTCGAAATCTCTTGGATGGGATCCATTAATCAGTATTCCATCTGCAACTTCTCCTGCGAGCTGTAGCATTTTTGGACCCTGGGCACCCAAGTATATGGGGATGTCTCCAGTCTTAAATGCCATTTTTGCTCCGCCGACTTTGACCATCTCTCCATCAAGAGATACATTTTCTCCTGCGAAATATCCTCTAAGGGCGGTTACAGATTCTTTGGTTGTTGTTAATGGTTTTTCCCATGATATACCCATTGAATCAAAGGTTGCTTTATCTCCAGGACCAATTCCAAGAATTGCTCTGCCGCCAGATATTTCGTTTATAGCACCTATACTTGATGCGGTGATTCCTATATTTCTGGTATATGGATTTGTAACACCAGTACCCAGTTTGATGCTGTTGGTATTATTGGCAAGTACTGCCAATGTAGTATATACATCGCGGTTGTTGAAGTGGTCTGTCACCCATACATTATCAAATCCGCTCTGTTCTGCTAATTTTGCATAATGAGCGATTTTAAGTACAGGGTCACTTGGTACAAATTCTATTCCGAATGTCAATTTAGCTCCTCCTATGTTAAAATATATCAATATTGAGGATATTATACATCTTTATATCTTTATTGGTTTTACTATTTTCCTATAATCTGTTTTCTAATTAATAAATACAACCCTTATTATAATACGTACTGTATATAAAAAGTCTTTTAGTAATTAAATCAATTATATATGAATGATATGGTTATAGTATACTTTATAAGTAAAAAATATAAGAATTGATAACATAAAATATAATCAATTATATTCATCATGGAGATTGTTATGGTAAAAAGAACCGAAACGATACACCTAAATTATGATAAAAACCTTAGCTGGTTGTGTCATATTTCCAAGAACTTATACAACCAGGCAAACTTCATAGTTAAGCAATCTCTAAATGATGAAGGTGATTGGATAAGATACGAAGAACTAAATAAACAGTTAAAAGGTACTGAAAATTATTCTATTTTACCCAAACAAACAGCACAACAGACACTAAAAATGATGGATAAAAACTGGAAATCTTTCTTCCAATCAATTAAAGACTGGAAGAAGAACCCAGAAAATTACTATTCAAAACCCAACCCACCAAAATATAAAAAGAAAAATGGCGAAAATATTCTCACTTTCACGAACCAACAGTGTGTTACTAAGTTTATCAATTACAATAACGTTCTAATATCGTCTATTTGTTATTAAATACTTTCAGTTCGTATAAATACGAACAAATCTGTTTTATCATTAGATTTTTATCTAATAATAATCAGGATAGAGGTTTATATAGAAATAAAACGATAACTGGTTTAAAGTTAATATATTATTGCTGTTTAGTACAGCCGGAATTTAATTTCTATTCATTTATATAAAAGTGTAAAATCGGTGAAACAATATGGCAGATATCAAACACTGGGCAGATGTTGCAGCAGATAAAGCAATGGAACACGGACAAAAACATCTTGTTGCAACTGGTATAACTCCTTCTGGTCACATACATATAGGCAACATGAGAGAAGTAGTAACCGCCGATGCAGTCTACAGAGCATTGCTTGATAGAGATCAAAATGCTGAACTCATCTATATCGCAGATACCTATGACCCATTAAGGAAGGTATATCCCTTCCTCCCTGACAGCTATTCAGAACACATAGGTAAACCACTATCAGAAATTCCCTGTCCGTGTGGAAACTGTGAAAATTACGTACAGCATTTTTTAACCCCTTTCCTTGAATCTCTTAGCAAGATGGGAATTCATCCAAAAGTGTACAAAGGGGATGAACTGTATAAAAGTGGCGCATATACTGATGCAATAAAAACTGCTCTTTTAAACAGGGATAAAATATCAAGAATCATAGAAGAAGAAACCGGAAAAGACCCTGATCCTGAATGGAGCCCGTTCAACCCTATATGCAACGTTTGTGGCAGGATAAACACCACCAAAGTAGTCGATTACGATATTGAAAACGAAACCGTTGATTTTGTCTGTTCCTATGGTCACTCTGGAACTGTTTCAATGACCGGTGGGGGTAAACTTAGCTGGCGTGTGGACTGGCCTGCAAGATGGCAAATACTTGGTGTCACGGTTGAACCCTTTGGAAAAGACCATGCTTCAAGAGGAGGCTCATATGATACCGGTGAACGGATAGCAAAAGAAATCTATGGATATGAACCCCCCTATCCTGTAGTTTATGAATGGATTATGCTCGGTAAACAGGGCGCCATGTCTTCATCAAGTGGTGTAGTAGTAACGATTTCAGATATGCTTAAAGTTGTACCTCCTGAAGTATTGAGATACCTGATAATCAAAACTAAACCGGAAAAACATATTTCATTCGACCCAGGCATGCCTTTGCTAACACTTGTTGATGAATTTGAACGTTTAAAATCCAGTGATGACATTGATGAAGCTAACAAAAAAGTACTTGAACTTTCACATGCTTCTGGTATCTGCCATACAGACATCCCATTCAAACACATGGTAACAGTATATCAAGTTGCTAGAGGCGATTTTGACCAGATAATTCAGATTTTAAAAAGAGCCGGATATGATACAGAGAATGAAAAATGTATACGTGAGCTTGTCAGCAATGTAGAAAACTGGCTTGAGATGTATGCACCGGATTTTGTTAAATTCAGTGTCAAAGAAAAATTACCCGAGAAAGCAGCAAACCTTTCAGATGAACAAAAAGCGTTTCTTGGTGCTCTTGCTGAAGTTATCGAAGAAAGCGGTTACCTAAGCGGTGAAGAATATCATAATATGGTTTATCAGGCAAAGGAGAGAGGTTCAAAAATACATACAAAAATGGCTGATATTCTCGGCATTAACCCAGATGAACTGGAACCTAATCCCAAAAACCTGTTTAAAGCCATCTACATTACAATACTTGGGCAAAAATCAGGTCCAAAAGCTGGTTGGTTCCTTTCTTCATTTGATAAGGATTTCCTTATTGAAAGATTCAAAGAGGCTTCAACATACAGTCCCTAATTTATGATTACCGAAATTGAAAAGAAAAACTTAAAATCCCTATATCTGGCATGGGAACAGGAATATTCCCATGTCAAATGGGGTGGTTCAAGGTCTATAGAGATGGTGAGTTCCAGAATTTCACCGGGACATAAGATACTGGATGCAGGGTGTGGAAACGGTCGACATCTTCACCCTCTGTCAAAAATTTATCATGTTACAGGGATTGATATATCTCCATCCGCACTCAAAAATTCAAAACTCCACCTTGAAAAAAACAATTGTTTTGCACATCACAGTGTTTCTACTGTAACCCATCTACCCTTTTCTAACAACATATTTGATGGTGTAGTTTCACTGGGTGTATTGCAGCATTTTTATGAACATGAAAGGGAATTGACAATATCCGAATTTTCCAGAGTCCTTACTTCTGGCGGTATTTTGGTTCTGGAAGTTTTCGGGGTGGATGATATGAGGAATGGTAAGGGTGATGATGTAGAAGAGGAGAATACATTCCTTCGAAACGGTGGAATCATCTATCACTATTTTACAGATAAAGAAATAGAATCAGTTCTGAAAAAATACAATTTCCAGATAACCGATATAACGAATATAAAAACCGAAAAAAGGTTTAATGGTGACACCTACACCAGACACCATATACGTGCAGTTGCACAAATGTTTTAAAACGCTATTCCAAGATAATTCAACAGGATTATTAGCAATGCTCCAAAGACACCGCCTATTGCACATATGAGGAATACAATCCAGGAATAGGCAATACCTAATCCAAAGACGATATTAGCACCAATAAGAACGACAAGTCCCATTACAGTATTTATGATGAGCTTTTTTACAGATTTTAGTAATATATACAATACTACTGCTGCTATTATTGCTATTACTATAACCGATAATTCTGGTGTTGGTATTATAGGCATACTTATCCCTTTCAAAAGAGGTATTAGGTTTATATAAAAATTACTGAGATGACAAATTTTCCTCTGATGTTATCGATGTTATTGAATTTTGTATTATTTTGTTCAGTTCATCAGTATTCAAATATTGAGCAACTATCAGTTTATCATAGGTATTTCCGAGAACCATGGAAGACACATTTGATCCTGATTTATACAGACAAATAACGGGCAAATTTTTGGATATTGCATAACAAATTTCATAACCAACACCTATAGACGGGACACTGACTTCAGCTATAAGAAGGTCACTTTTATCGATTAAACCAGCGTCCCTATTATAAACTTCCTGTTCACTCATTTCGGATTCGGTATCTTCCAGATTGGAATCCACCACATACCAGCTCATTACTCTAAACCCATTGTTGTACAAAAAATTGCAAATATGATTGTAGACAGGGAGCATATCCCGTCCTCCACGTATAGAACCTGAGAAGAATACCTTCATAATACACCTCTATAATAATGACCTGTTGTATGTCCTTTTAAAATATCTGTACACCCTGTATCAGATGTTGTACTATCATTTACTGCTTTTTTGTACGTTTTTGTCAGTTTATCAACATAAGAGGGTTTATACGTCCCTGCATTAATCCTTATACTGGAAACGTCCGATTTTAGGATGTCATCAATATTGTCAAGCATGCATATATCCCTTGAGTTGTAAATATGTGTCCTGCAGTTTTCATCCATCTCCAACGGGAAACTATATCCCTTTTCATCAACAATCTCATATTCTGCGTTCCTGCAGGGATATCCACAAGATTTTTTGTTGCCAAATATACCACCAATAAAACAGTATTCAGACACCATTACTTCCAATGGTCCATGGACAATACATTCTGCCTGCCCTTTAGATGAAACTGGTTTTATCTGGTCAATTGTAAATTCAGGAGATAACACAACTTTTTCAGCACCGCATTTGAACATGAAATCAAAGGATATTTTATTGAAAATATTCAGCGAAGCATTCACTATTACAGGCAAACCCATACTTTTTGCTACCCTTAAAACGCCAAGATTTGATACCAAGACTCCATCAAAATTATTACTTTTCGCACGGTCAAGCGCCTTTTTTATATCATCCATCTCATTATCAGTTGTTATTCTGGGAGTATTAAGATAAATCCTGCATCCAGAATTATGAGCAGTTTCCACCAGTTTTCCAAAATCATTGTTTATAACCTCAGAATTTTGGTATTTTAAATACTCGAAATAGATTAAATCAGCTCCACCTGAAACAGCAGATTCCAACTGTTTTGTTGATACCACATTCACTGCAATTTGTGGAGAGGAACTTCTGGGGGTTATAAAATCCGAGTTCAAATACATCCTGTAGGATTCATCCCCCTGTTTTTGGGAACGTCTCCATTTTTCTGTTCGCTTTTTTTTAAGTCGAGTTATAGCCTTGTTTTTTATACTGTTTAGCTGGCTGATTGGTATGAATATTTTATTGTCTGAATGGATGGTTATTTCTGAAGGGTCAAATGCGGTATTTCTCATCTTTGAAATCTGTTTTTCAACCTGTTTTTTTGAGGTTGGTTTACTTAATGCGTTTTCGACCACATAATCAGAAACTACTGAAACATTATTTGTTCCATCACTTATCTGGAGTTCCAGATTTGAACCAGAGAAAGCTTTTAAAATTATAGAAACCGGTATCTTTCTATTAGGGATAGAAGAAGTAAAGGTATTCTCAAGGGTTTCATTGAGATGTTTATCAAAGGTTTTGTAAACCCTGCTCCTTGGTTTTACTCTGTGTTTAAAGGGTATTTCTACTATAGAACCTGAATCTGCACTATTGATTTTCTTTCCTTTTTTATATATACCGGTTACAGTATCTCCTGTATCTTTTTCCCCTTCTATTCCTATTCCATCACCGATGTTTAATGTGTCTGAAAGTTTTATCTGCAAGGTTTTATGTTTGCGATTATATACAATCACATCACCTACCGGAAGTCCCCGATTGTATGGACGAATAGGGTTGATGAGATTTACAGTTTTGTTAAGAAGATAAGCTGTTGTAAAATCCCTGTTAAAAAGCTGTCCAAGTTGTTTTAATTCATCATCGGAAACGTAATAACCTGATGGGTTATCTATATATCGGTCTATCAATTTTCTGTATATGGACACCACACCTGCCACATATTCAGGACGTTTCATACGTCCTTCTATCTTGAACGCATCTACTTCGGTGTTGATAAGTTCAGGCAGTATTTTTGCGGTGTTTAAATCCTTCGGGCTTAGAAGATATTTCCCACTGGTTTCAACTTTTTTCCCATTTTTACACAGATTGTATTCTTTACGGCACGGCTGGGCACAAAATCCCCGATTACCACTGCGACCGCCTATCATACTGCTAAAAAGACACTGTCCAGAATAGGATATACATAAAGCTCCGTGAACAAAGGTTTCTATACCTATACCTGTGTTTTTTTTAATGTATTCTAATTCTTCAAGACTGTGTTCTCTTGCCAGTATAACTCTCCCTACACCCATATCTTCAAGAAAACGAACTGATTCAAGGTTGTGTACTGTCATCTGGGTGCTTGCATGCACTGGAAGTTCAGGGACAAGATTTCTTGCAAGTGTAATTAAACCCAAATCCTGCAATATCACTGCATCTGCTCCTATATCATGAAGATAATATAAAAGGTTGACAGCATCTTCAAGTTCACTATCTTTTACAAGCACATTGAATGTAACATATACCCTTACACCTTTTAAATGGGCGTAATCAACCGCTTCTACAAGTTCATCCAGTGAGAAATTATTTGCATAACCTCTGGCACTGAAGTTTTTCATCCCCAGATATACTGCATTTGCTCCATTTTCCACTGCTGCTGTAAGAGAGGTCATATCACCTGCTGGTGCCGTCAATTCAGGTTTTTTCAACATATTAACACCAATAAAACAGGAGGTTTTTATATAAAATATCGGTTGTCTGGTTGAACTCTATTATCGTTTTATCAGATAAAGCCTTATTATATACAGACTGATTCCAAGAACAACCAGATTAAAAATAGCCTTAAACACCGGAATATATCTGGTTTTAAACCACATCCCGATTATATCATCTATTAAGAAATAAGTCTGGAAGAGTGCCAGAACCATAAATCCCATTGCAAGGGCAAATACACCTTTTTTAAAGTAATCTTCCATTACTACGGTTCTGGACTGCGAATTATTAGTTGTGTCTGTATTGTTCAATTCAACTTCCTCTTCAGGATTAATACCATTGCAAAGATAGCAGCTATACCCGGAAGGACTTTGAATCCTGATGTCTCTCCTTCTTCTGGTTCCGTTCTTGATCGAGTATCACTTACAAAGTCACTGGTCTCAATATCTTTTGTTTCAGTACGGGTATCCTTGTCTATTTCTTTTTCGGGTTCAAGCTGTACATAATCCACACCTCTGTTGACTATGGTATTATTGCTCCATAGCAATATTTCAACACGATAGTTGTAATTATCCGGTACTTCAAGGTCGATGCTTTTTATTACAGTATTTTCAGGTTGGATAAAAGCTGTACTTGTCCATTCTTTATCGGCTATCAAACCGGAATCAACCTGTCGTGCCTTTACAAGTATGCGATAATTACTGCTTGTACTGCGACCTTCATTTGTAAGGTAGATATCATTCTGGATTAATGCTCTACCATCTTCAACTCTTTTAACTATGAAATCAATTTCACCAATTTCGATTCCGGTTTTTAAAACGTCAGCCTGTAAATTTTCCAGATTATGTATTTTTATTTGACCGGTGCTTTCTTGTTTATCATTTTCAAAAACAGTGGCTGTTATTCTGTAATCACCTTTTTTTGGAAGCTCCATCGACTGTATTACACGATGAGTCTTCCCACTTTCCACAACACCAATATCTTTTAGCTTTTCTGTTTCCAATAAACCGGTGTTTTCATTATATGCTTTCAACAGAAGTGATGTGTTATTATCAGAATTTGCACCGTGATTTTCGATATAGGTAGTCACATTAATATCAACATAGGATATCTGCACTTCATCTGCAGAAATATCCATGTTTGTTACTCTCAAACGGCTTGGTTCTGCTGTTTCCTCAACACAACCACTAAATGCTATGAAAATAACTACAGCCACAATTGCTGCGATTATTCTGTAAGAATTTAAAGTTCCCCCCATAAATCGCTACCCTTAGAAAATAAATTCCCAGGGTATTTATAAGTTTTTAATTCGATTCTTGATAATAAAAAAGGGTTTAAATACGGATGGGGAGGTCATGGTTTTTTAAATATTCCTTTACACCAGGTACTGTATACTCACCGAAATGGAATATACTTGCAGCAAGCGCCGCATCCGCTTTTCCACTGGTGAACCCTTCATACATGTGTTGAGGGTTACCTGCACCCCCTGAAGCTATTATAGGTACTTCAACAGATTCAGAAACCGCCCTTGTTACAGGTACATCGAATCCATCATATGTGCCGTCTCTGTCCATACTTGTGAGCATTATCTCACCTGAACCAAGTTCTACAACCTTCTTTGCCCATTGAACAGCATCTATACCTGTGGGTTTACGACCTCCATATATAACTACTTCATACCATGCAGGCGTTCCATCTTCAAGGGTCAGAATTGTCTTGTCAGAATTATCTGCTACATTAGTATTACGTTTACAATCGATTGCAGTTACTATACACTGTGAACCGAAAATGTCAGACGTTTCTTTAATAAGATTTGGATTCTTTACAGCCGATGTATTTATTGATACTTTGTCCGCTCCTGCACGAAGAATCTGTCGTACATCTTCTACTGAACCAACACCACCACCTACTGTAAGAGGTATAAAGACTTCATCTGCTGTCCTTTCAATGACATCTATCATGGTGGTTCTGCCTTCATGGGACGCTGTGATATCCAGAAATACTATTTCATCCGCACCCTGTTCATTATAAAGTTTTGCAAATTCTACAGGGTCACCTGCATGTCGGAGGTTAAAAAATTCTACCCCTTTTACAACAGTTCCTCCTTCGCTATCAAGGGTTACGTCAAGACAAGGAATTATTCTTTTTGTAAGCATGGATGAATGTTTATGAATATATCCCTATATTAATAGGTAATGCTAGACAATATTTAGACAAGGAGTACCGCAATAACTCCTGCAAGAAAAATACCATCAAATGTTCCTGCTCCCCCTATACTGGCTACAGGGGCTCCAATGTCTCTGATTTTATCCAGATTGAATATATCCGCCCCTATAAGAGTGCCCAGTGTTCCTCCTGTGTAGGCTATAACAAAGATGAGGTCATGTGGTACTGAAAATACTGATACGATTAGTATAGCGCTCAGAGCAGCGGCAATCGGTGAAACCAGAACTGGTGTTACAATTCCAACCCCTTTGACAGGTTTTGATATTGAATAAGTCACAACCGAAACGAGTAAAATTCCAGCAATCGAATAAAAAAATGCCCCAGGGAATTTCAACAGTAAATACAGGGATACAAGTCCGGGTATAACTGCACCACCCAGATTGACTGCAATAGTTGTCTGTTTTTGAACTGCTTTTTTGAAAGGAAGTTTATAAACCATACCCATAAAACGTACAGATTCTCTTTCTACAACTGGCTTACTGGATTTGAGTTTTTTAACCGGTATGTTAACATGGCTACCAAAAAGGGATAAAATCAGTAGCAAAAAAGCATCATACCAAGCAAAACCAATTTTTGTAAAGGCGGTACTTACAAGGCTGAAAAAAAGAATCCCTACAATAACTGATAAAACAATTAGCAGTAGAAACATGAAAACAATACTGAAAGGATTGTAAAATACACGTGAAACCATTGTTAACTCCTTTCAGATTCGAGTATAATTTTAAAAGGTGTCAAGGGATTCTATATCCTGCAGACTATCTTTGTCTATAGCAACCGATTCAAATATATCTTCTTTAACATATATTGATGCCTCGGACCTGAGAGCAAGTGCGATACAATCGCTGGGCCTTGCATCTATGTCCATTGAAAGCCCGTCTCTGTTAATCACCAGTCTGGCATAATAGGTATTTTCAATTTTATCATCAATAAATATGTTTACAACATCCGTTTCAAGCCTATCGAGGATAGATATCATAAGGTCATGGGTCATCGGTCTTGGCATGGTTTCCTGATTTAATACCATGTTAATTGATAACGCTTCGGGATGACCTATATAAATAGGCATGATGCGCCCTGTGCTGTCTTCAAGCAAAACTGTTGGTGCACCAAACCCCTCTCTGACCCTGACAACATACACTCCCTTTACACTGACTTGTAGCATATCATCCTCAGTCATACATAATAATAATCATGCCTGTTATTAATATCTTATTGAACTACACCACGCTTACGCATGGAGATTTCTACGAGTGTTTATTTCATCCATTGGATGTATTTTATAAACATCGAATGTCAATAAACCTGTTTGTCGTAGATTATAGGCGAATCGCCTGTAGCCTGTCCAAATGGCATTCTGTGATAGGTAACGGACCATGATATTTATTGCACTGTTTCTATCTCTATCGATCTCATTACCACAATCACATGATAGGTTACGTTTGTAGAGAGGCATATCGTGTACCTTACCGCAAACGTAACAGATTTTTGAAGTGTAACTTTCATCAATTTTTGTTAATTGTTTACCTAAAAATTCTGATTTGTAGGTCAAAAATTCGATGAAACGTGATATGTATCCGTTGTTCTGTGTGGAACGGTTCAAGGATTTCTGTCGGGATTTTGGTAGCTTTTTGGAGTTTATCATGTCCTTGACATCTAGATCTCCCACAATTATAGTGTTTGATCTGGTATTCTCGACCATTTTCCTGGATAATTTGTGCTGCCAATCTTTAATCTGATTATTTTTCTTTTTAGTCATCACTCGTATCGCATCATTTATCCTGAACCATCTGCGGCTGTATTTTTTGCAGTGGTCTCTCCTTGATTTTGCATGGTTTATCTTTTTGTCCCAATATTTGTCAAACCGTGGGTTTGTGATTTCAAGGATTTTTCCATCAGTGTTTACAGCAGTGATGGTTTTTGTAATACCTAGATCAATTGCTTGATATTTTTCATTGTCTTTGTAATTCGTTTGCGGAAATGTTTCATAAACTACCGATACGAAGAAGTCACCTTTGCCTTTGTATGGCTCGGAATTGAAGATTTCGGCGTGTTTTAAATTATAATTTTCGAGTTGTTGTGGAATATTAAAAGAAAGAGATGTCTTATTATATCTATGGCTGAATGTTATTTTTCCATTTTCTATTTTGAATCCACTCTGGTTATATAGAATAGTTAAAAAATACACACTTTTCTTGAATCTGGGTGGTTTTGCATTCTTATCACCATTTTTTCTTAATCAAAAAAATGATTTGTAGTTTGCATCCAATTTTTGCAGTACACCCTGAAAGGTCTTGGAATAAAGTGAATATAGAGATGGATATTGTTCTTTTAATATCGCAAGATTGTCCTGTTGATGGCTATATTTTATATTCTTACGTTCACGCTTCCATACTTCTTTCCTTTCAGACAACGATAATTTGTAAATCAAGGTGTATTGTTTTGGTAGGTTCCAGAGTACATCCAATTGTTCATTGGTCGGTTTTATCTTATATTTCTTTGTCAGAAGCACTTTTTACACCTTGATTATCTATATAGCTTTTAAGAACATCTAGCGTAACCTGACCTGTTGTTGCCAGAAAGTAAGACCTTGACCAGAAGGCATCTTTACCTAATATCTCTTTTACTTCTGGGTAGTTCCTGCGTATTTCTCTTGATGTTAAGCTTTTTATTGAATTGATATATTTTGGAATATCGAGTGATGGATTAGATTTGAAAATCATATGGAAATGGTCTTCATCACATTCGATGTTCAAAACATCAACATCAAAGGTTTGGATGATTTCATTTATTTTTCTTTTCAGTAAGTCTATAACATCTGGGTTTTTCAAAGCGTTCCTTCTGCATTTTACACATTGTACAAAATGATAATTTAGTGAATATACAGAATGACTACTTTTATCTAAATTATAGTTCATAGTTACATAATATTTAACATAACTGTAACTATAAAAAATTGTTTTGTGATTAATTATGTGACAATATCTATAGAAGTCTTTTAATCCCCTACCTTTTGGAAGGGGACTTCACGACTTCATGTTAAAACCGTATTTCCCGGTGAGTGGTACAAACATTACACCACCTTCTTCATTTTTACTGATAGAGCCGTCAAGCTCCTTTTTTATCTGATAGAGGTCCTGGAAATAGAAACCCACCGGTATAACCAGTATCCCTTCAGGCTTTAATTGATTCAATAAACTGTCAGGAACATCTGGTGCTCCTGCTGTTACAAGTATCCGGTCATAGGGTGCATATTCCGGATATCCTTCAGAGCCGTCACCATGGATTACCGTCACATTACTGTATCCTGCATTTTTAAGATTGTTTCTGGAAAAATTAACTAGTTCCTCGGTGCACTCTATCGAATATACATGTCCTGATTCACCTACAAGTTCTGATATTACAGCTGCATGGTAACCAGAACCAGTTCCCACTTCAAGAACAACATGCCCCTCATTTAAATCAAGTAAATCACACATCATTGCTACCATATGAGGAGCAGAAATCGTTTGATTTTGCCCTATCATTATAGGGGCATCCACATAAGCATCTATTAGTGAATCTGATGGAACAAAAAAGTGTCTCGGGACACGATACATAGCATCCAGTATTTCCTGGCTCAGACCTTGATATTTAAGAGAGTCTATAAGCCTTAACCTTTCCTCTTTATACTCCATGCAGTTCTACCCCGATGTTTTTCTCTAAAAATTTCCTGTGCGAAAAGACGTTTAATGTATTTTGCTTCCACAACATCTCCATCTTTAATCCTGAATCCATTGTTTCTGATTTTTATTCTTGTTATTACAAAGGAAATATCATCGAAATTGTATTTTTCACCCACAACAAATTCATAACCACCTGATACTCTTTTGGTTATAGAATATGTTTTCTGGTCGGAATGAAGTGCAATTTTTACATCGACTTCATCTATAGCCCTTCCCCAAACTGAGTCAATATAATCTACCTCTGCTGAATCCACACGTTTTCCTTGTGACTCAATAGAAGTTACAATTATAGGATACACTTCTTCTGAAACCCCATCATCAACCACTATTTCATCATCTACTTCTACCAGTTCACCTTTATACATCAGGCTTGTATGAGTAAAAGTTTTTTCGCCTTTACTTATTACCGTTTTTATATAAACGGGTTTTTCCTTTTCGATTCTTGGTGAATGTATCTCTTCGCATTCCTTGCATTTTACAAGGATATTCTGACCGGATTTTAAAACTTCATGTAAAACAGGTATATCTGGTGAACATGATGGACATTCAACTTCAATTTCATCATTCATAATATAACTCTCCTTTATCCAGACCTAAATTATAATTGAACTACAGCAATCAATTATTTAAAGTGATAATTGTTTATAAAAATAAATAACCAGAACGGTTATAAATGATTGTTTAAACAAATAGCAAACGTTATTTTTTACCTGATGCATGAGAAGCTATAAATTCACGCATCAATTTTGCACCAAGTATAGCGGTTTGACCTGTATCATAGTCCGGAACTATTTCCATTAAATCAAATCCAATTGACATTGGTGCCAGTGCATGTATAATATGCCTGACATCAAAAGGATCTAAGCCGAATGGTTCAGGAGTTCCGGTTGCAGGTGTATGGGTAGAATCAACTGCATCCATATCCAGTGAGAGATATATGGATTTACTATTTAGATATTCTACAATTTCAGATATTACAGTATATATTCCCTGTCTTCTTATATCTTCAGGAGTGTAGAATTTTATATTGTTATCCCTTGCAAATTCCCATTCTTCTCTGGTGCCACTGCGTACCCCAAGTAATACATAATTGCTGCTGATATCGTCTGTAATATGTCTGGAAACCGATGCATGACTGTGTTTTACACCATCAAACTCTTCACGAAGGTCAAAATGTGCATCCAGTACAACAACACCGAAATCATCACCTGCATTTTCTTTGCACGCTTTGACACACGGATAAGTCAGGGAATGCTCTCCACCGACCATCAACGGTATTTTATAATTCCTTAACAATGAATCCACTTCATTATAAAGTTCTCTGAGTGTATCATCAACTGATACAAAGGTTTCAAGATTTCCAGCATCATGGATATTTAAATCCACAAAATCAATATCAAAATAAGAATTATAGCTTTCAAAATTTGATGATGCTGTGCGAACGGAATCAGGTGCCCAGCGACTACCTGCACGATAAGATGAAGTTCCATCAAATGGAACTCCAAATATTACATATCTGGCAGATTCATAATCCGCCAGTGCATCCATTATACCCGGCTGGTAAAACATATACATTTATTTATTTTTTGTAAGTAGTTATGTTCTCATTTCTATCTTTTTATTACCCATCGCTGTAATATAGGTGATTTCTTCACCTTCTTTTACATTATCTTTATATTCTTCAGGAACAGGAAGTTCAAAAGTTGAATAATCATCCATATCCATTAATTGAGCAACGCTTCCATCAAAGGACAAAACCTGTGCACTTTTACGCTCTACAACCGGTGTATAAATTTTTGATGATACTGAGCTTACTATAGAGCGTTTTTGACCATCAAAAATCCCTATGGCATCAATTCTTGCTTTTGCAGACCCATGTTTACCGGGTTTTGATTTAGAAATGCTTTTTATTAGACAGGGTTCGTCGTCTATTACTACATATCTTCCTTCTTTGAGTTCTTTAACTGTTATCTGTTCTTTCATTTATATAATCCTCCTTGTAACAAATTAACTTTACAAATGTTTGTCGTGACCTACGCTTATAATGAAGCTATTCCATATATCAAGTTATCGAATAAGAACAAATCATGTTTGGTATTTGACCTTTATAAACCGATTCATCGTTATTTATTACAGATGTAATGCACAATTTAATACATATATTTTTATTTTAAAGATGATACATTTTAAACAACTGACCAATCAATACCAAGTTCATCCAGTTTATTAGATTCTGGAACACCTTTTTTATTCCATCCACGGAAATGATAATAATCTGAAACCGCCTTTTTAAATTCGTTTTTATCAATACCATCATCATCAAAAAAACGTTCAGGGAGTTTATCATCAGAGACTGTGAAACCTGACCTGTTATTGAATAGCCGTTCAAGGTTCCATGTACGCTCCCCTGAACGCAATAAATCCTCTGGTGTGTAGTAAACACCTGTGACAGAACTTAGCATCGATGCCATTATAGTTTCATCAAGTGCAAACATCGAATAATTACAAAGAGATAATGAATCGATTGCAGCTATAAGATTCTGGAAATACTGCAAAAGTCCGGCTTTACCACTAAAAGTCTGTCTGTCCAGAAGTTTTGGTTTGCCCAGTACCTCTGGAGCTATCATATAGGAATCTCTATAACATCCACCATGATTGGATGTAGCATATCCAAGAGCCTGTCCCTGTATTCCACGTGGGTCATATCCTGGTAATTCAAGGGATTTTACACTCATACTCAAATCATTACCTCTTGCATTCATGAAAGATGATGAACCGTTACAGAGTTTACTTTTACCTTCTCCTATATCCTCTATTATCTGTAAAAGGTTTTCAGAGCCAATATTCTTGGATGTCAGTTCCAGATATGATGCTATTGTAGAACCACATGATACAGAATCAATACTATAGTCTCTACAAAGGTCACAAGCTTTTATAATAGTGTCAAAATCATTGTTACCCACAGCAGGACCAAATGCCCATATGGTATCATAATCCGGTATTAGCCTGTTATCTTTTGTTTGGAATTTACACGCTATAGGACAACCCGAACAACCAGGTAGTTTTTCAGTGTCATAATTGTTTTTGATGTATTCTGCAGAAAGCAAATTTATACCGCCAAATGAAGAATATCTGAAATTATATGCTGGAAGTACATTCATATAATTCATAAGAGCCATAAAAGCAGATGTCCCATAGACTTTCAAACCCTTTGATACCAAAGGATTTGCATCAAGCAACTGTCCAGCATGGGTCACCGTTTTTCCAAATTCAGTTTCATCAAAGATGTATGGTTTATTGTTCCCTTTTACCACTATAGCTTTAAGGTTCTTAGAACCTGCTATTGCTCCAAGTCCCCCTCGCTCTGATGAATACAGATAGTCATTTACTATATTTGCCAGCAGTATCTGGTTTTCACCCGATTTGCCTATACATGCAACTTTTCCCCCATCATGCAGAATATCAGTTGTTTCAACTGTATTTTTGTTCCACAGGTGTGTGGCGGATTTTAATTCTACATAATTATCTTCGATTTGCAGGTAAACCGGTGATTTGGCTTTCCCTTTGATAACAAGCGCATCAATACCTGCACGTTTCAATTCTTTTCCAAAAAATCCGCCGGTTTCTGCACTAAAAATTGTATTTGTTAGAGGGGATTTGGATGTTATAGAACACATTCCAGTGAACGGGGTATCTGTTCCTGCAAGGGGTGATGTTGTTACAATAAGTGGATTATCGGGATTTAGTGGGTCTACACGAGGCGAACATAAATCACAAAGTATCCTGACACCAAGCCCGCGTCCTCCTATATAAGCACAGAGCTTTTTTTCATCAGTAGTGGTTTCTGTTACTGTACTGCTGCTGAGGTCAACTGTAATTGTCTTTCCCATCCATCCATACATATTGATTTATCCCGCATTTTATAACTGTAATAAACTATTATGAGTGAAATTTAAGATTAAAATTTTAAATTCTGGATAATAATAAATACACTATTAAATTTGAATGTTTCCAGATGGTTTATATAAAAATAGGTGCGAAGAGATATGGTTGCTGTCTATATACTGCTTGTAGGTGCTATCGTAGTTTTTGCAATGATTCTTCGTTCTGGTATGAAAGAAATAGGGATTCCGTCAATGATTGGTTTTTTTATGCTGGGTTTTTTGGTTCGTTTTATGGATAATCAGTGGAATCTGATTTCTGAACAGGGTTTCCAGATTTTTGATTTTCTGGCAGAACTTGGTATAATAGTTTTACTGTTTCGTGTGGGGCTTGAAAGCAAAGTCACCAAATTGATAAGATGGTTACCTACTGCAAGTAAAATCTGGATTGGTGGTGTATTTTTTAGTGGTTTGCTCGGTTTTTTAGCCTCTTACTATATACTGGGATGGGAACTTGTACAAAGTCTATTTGTTTCAGTGGCAATGACTGCAACAAGTGTAGGAGTTACGGTGAGCATATGGCAGGAAGCCAATCTATTATACACACATCATGGTGAAATATTACTGGATGTAGCAGAACTGGATGATATATCTGGTGTTATACTTATGGCTTTATTGTTTGCTGTCGCACCGGTCCTTAAAAGTGGAAATATTGCTGCAACTCTGCCCATATTGCCAGAAATACTTGGATTATTCATTCTGAAATTAATTGCATTTATTGCATTCTGTATTTTCTTTTCGCGCTATCTGGAAGCCCATATAACAGAATTTCTTGAAAGAATTCAGGTTGGAAATGGCACATTGCTGGTTATTCTGGGTATTGGTATGGTCGTTGCCGCTACTGCTGAAATGCTCGGTTTTTCAGTGGCAATAGGTGCTTTTTTTGCAGGTCTTATTTTCAGCCGAGATCCGGATTCAGTAAAATTTGACGGTTCATTCGAACCTTTATATGACCTGTTCATGCCTTTTTTCTTTGTCGGAATCGGATTAAAAATCAATCCAGAAATTATTACAGGTTCCCTTGTTCCAGTTGTTATACTGATTCTGGTAGCATTTGCAGGTAAATTAATAGGACATGGTAGTATTGCATATTTTGTTACCGGTTCATCGGGTGCACTCATATTCGGAACCAGTATGATACCAAGAGCAGAAATTGCTCTTATCATCATGCAGAAAGGATTATCCCTTGGTGACTGGGCAGTAACACCGCAAATATTTGCCAATATGGTTATAGTGTCGGCAGTAACTTCACTAACAATCCCCCTGATATTGCGTCCTGTGCTAAACCGACAATCTCAACAACTTACATAAATTGTTTACCGGTGTAGATAATATAAAAATAATCTTTTTCATACCAACCTATAAATATCATTATACTTACTTTTTTATTGGTTAAAACTAATAGGGGGAGACTTAAAAATATGGCAGATAAAACAAATAAAGTTCCAGAAAATATAGAAGGATCATACTATGTCGATGAAGATTGTACCGCATGCGGGCTTTGTGTCGATACAGATCCCGATCATTTTGCAATGAATGATGATGAATCCTACGCCTATGTATACAAACAGCCAGAAACCGATGACGAAATAGATGCCTGTGAGGAAGCACTGGAAGCATGTCCCGTTGAAGCTATCGGAAATGATGGTTAAATTTTCTAAGTTTTATTTTTTTTATAATTTTTTTCAATTTCTATAAGTTTTTTCTTCTCTTCAAGTTTTTGTGGGTTAAAACCGCCACCAAATCCTCCAAGACCACTTTTTGATACAACCCTGTGGCACGGAATTACTATAGGATAAGGATTTTTAGATAATGCATTCCCTACTGCCTGTGATGCCCCCGGTTTTTTTATCCTTTTAGCAAGTTCCGAGTAGGTAATCGTTTCTCCATAGGGTATTTTCCGGGTTTCATTGAGAACCATTTGTTCAAATTCTGTAAGATAAGATAAATCAAGTTCATATTCTGAAAAATCCCTTTTTCTGCCGCTTATGTATTTTAAAAAATCCTGGCAGAGTAAATCAATTCTTACCGAATTCATCTATATCCCAGTCATCAAAGACTTCTTTTTCAATGGATTCTCTTGTCTTTTTATGACGTTTCCAGCTTATTCCAAGAAATAAAAGAACCGCCATTACAGCTCCAGAAATAATAAAAAGGTACGGACGGGTTTTTTCAAGTAACAATGGATTAATGTTATCCCTCATTTCATATTCTGGATACATTATGTCATTTTTGTCGTCGCTGTGACCAAGGCCAAGTGCATGTCCAAACTCATGTTTGGCTATTGCATACATATTGGCATCCCCATATTGCTGCCATGAATACCCCTGATAATTCCCCACTTCAAGTACGATGTCAGCACGCACATATTTTCCATCCACAACATAGGGTCTGCAGTATCCTGCAACTCCGTCAGGTGCTTTTTCTACCTCTTCAAGATTTTCAACCCACCTTACGTTAATGTCGGCTTCTTCACTGGATTCTACAAATTTAAAAGCGGGGTCAAAATCCAAGTGACCGTTTCCGCCCTCATCCCAGTATTCTACTGCTTTTTCTATCTGCTTATAATATGTAGGGCTATAATGTTCAGGAACATTTTCATCATTAATATATACTGTTATAGGTGAGTGGTCCCAAGGGTTATCAGATATGCCGGGGCTGTTATCTCCACCAGCAGAAACTGGAAGTATGATAGTAAACAATATCAGAACCGTTGCCAGAATAAGTATTAACTTTTCCATATGTTGATATTCCTATATATTCACCTATACATAAATCAATTGGGAGTTTTTAAAAGGTATCCATGTACAAATTTTAGATTTCATGAACACAGGGAATATAATTTGAAAATTATTAATATCTACTTTATATATGATATAAAAACATAACCAATACCTAATTTTATGAACATAAATACAATTTTTATAAACATTAAATTTATCTATATGTACACGTATATAGATTAATGTATCAGCACTATACGATTAAAAAGTACCCAACTGGTACATCATCGTTAGTGTTGGATGGTCTATAGGTCTATAACTACTCGAACTTGGCTGAATTAGGAGCTAACAGTTTCCTAATTCATATCCCTTACTATTCTACTTCTGATGAGTTTTGTAGATTGATAATTTTATATAAATGGTAGAACGACAGGTTTTTTATTATAAACCATTTAAAAGTGATTCTATCCGTTTATCATGAAAAAAGAAAAAGCAGTAGTATTTGATAGTGCCGGTACACTTTTGCAGATGTACCGTGTCGGCAAAAACCCCGAATCAGGACAAATTTTTGATAATATTGAGAGCACTTCAGTGGTTGCAAAATATCCGAATAGGGCACTTGTTGTAATTAACACCGAATTACAAACAATTGCAGAAGCCAATTCAGAAACCAGACTAATTGATTTTATACATGAAAACAATGTTGATATGGACATAAGCTGTTCCAGCAGTCATTTTAAAAAAAATCAGGTATTTGACATAATCAAAAAAAATGACGTTATAGTAGGAGATATACACGACGTTATCTGTGCTGTTAGAAGGGGTTGCCCTCCTGACCTGTTTTATCTGGCAGCAGGTGTGATAATTGACGCTGGAATTGATACAGTACTTTGTGTTTTAAGTACAGGTGGATGGTTATATCCCAATACATCCATTACAATAAGAAAACTACAAGACATGAACATAGATGTCTATATTGCGTCAGGTGACAGTACAAAAAACCTGAAAAAACTTGCACAATCCATAAATGTTCCAATTGAGGGGGTTTTTGGTATTGCCAATGCCCATGATAAAGAAAGAATTATACATGATTTAAAAAACAAATACAATACTGTAGCTATGGTAGGTGATGGAATGAATGATATATTTGCACTAAAAGCTGCAGACATGGGCATCTTAACCGTTCAGCAGGGAGATAACCGATCTGACAAACTCCGAAATTCAGCAAATACAATTATAACTGACATTATAGAAGTAGTAGATGTTATAAATCAGATATAATAATAAACGGTTTCCTGATTTGGTTTTTAAAGTTAACAGCGATATACATATGCGATATGTTTATGTAGTGCTTGATATAATGGATGAATATAATTAATCAAAATATATGTGTTTGTACGTAGTGGATTATTCGTGGTTTTGTAACAAATAAGAATAACCAATATTAAAATCATTTATTTAACCGGTGGAGGAATAAAATGACATTATTCATCGAAATTAAAAATTTGACCGTGGAGTTTGACGGTACCAGAGTCCTGAAAAACATTAACCTGAATATCAATGAAGGAGAGGTCGTTGGTATACTGGGAAGAAGTGGTGCTGGTAAGACCGTGCTCATGCATGTTTTACGCGGTGTTGAAGAATACAAAAATGCTTCTGGAGAAGTTATTTACCACCTTGTAAGGTGCAGTAAATGTGGATATATTGAGCCACCGAGCAAAGTTGGTGAAGAATGTAAAGAATGTGGAGAGGAATTACAGTCATATGAAGTTGACCTCCTCAAACTCCCTTCCAATGACACAAACCGAAGAAACATTGTAAAACGCATTGCTATAATGCTTCAGCGTACTTTTGCACTTTATGGTGATGATAGGGTTATTGACAATGTCATAAGTTCACTCAAAGAAATAGGATACAAAGGGAAAGACGCACTGTCAAAAGCTATGGAACTTCTTGATGAAGTGGAAATGTCACACCGGATGATGCACGTAGCCCGTGATTTAAGTGGTGGAGAAAAACAGCGTGTCGTTCTTGCAAGACAGCTGGTTCGAAATCCCATGATGCTTATTGCTGATGAACCTACTGGTACACTTGACCCAAAAACTGCCAGAATAGTACATGATGTTATTTCAGATGCTGTTAATAGTTACAACATGACAATGACCATTACTTCACACTGGCCCGATGTAATAAAACAAATGGCTGATAAAGCAATTATTCTGGACAAAGGTGAAATTGTAAATGAAGGCAACCCCGGTGAAATGGCTGATGAATTTACAAATCTTGCCTGCAGTATAGAAAAAGAATGTAAAAGAGAAATAGGAGATAAAATTTTACAGGTTCAAAACCTGTCCAAAAAATATGTTTCTGTCACAAGAGGTGTGATTTATGCTGTAAATGATGTATCCTTTGATGTGTACGAAGGTGAAATTTTTGGCATAGCCGGTGTCAGTGGCGCTGGTAAAACTACAACCTCACAGATACTTATAGGAAATGTCCAGCCTACAAAAGGCAATATAGAAGTAAGAGTTGGTGATGATTGGGTCGATATGACCGTGCCGGGTGCGGAAAATAGAGGACATGCAACCCAGTACATGGGAATTCTTCATCAGGAATATGGATTATATACTAACAGGACCGTTATTGATAACCTTACCGAATCAATAGGAATCGACCTACCCTACGAACTTGCTGTTAAAAAAGCAATTAGTACACTAACAACCACTGGTTTTACTGAAGATGAAGCTAAATCCCTGTTGCATAAGATGGCTGAAGAGTTAAGTGAAGGTGAACGCCACAGAGTTGCACTTGCACAGGTGCTTATGAAAGAACCAAACATTGTCATAATGGACGAACCTACCGGTACAATGGACCCTGTGACCAAAAAAGATGTAACAAAGTCGATATTAAAAACAAGAGATGAAATGGGTGATACGTTCATAATTGTCTCACATGATATGGACTTTCTGGTTGATGTATGTGATAGAGTTGCTCTAATGCAGGAATCCAGAATAATGGACATCGGTGAACCCGAGAATGTACTGGCTCCATTACTTGAAGCCGAAAAGCAAATCTGATTTTTAAGGGAACTTTTTAAATCCGATGAGGTGGTGGTTGATGTTATAAAGAACAATAATTTTTTAGCCAATAACTGCTTTATGAGGGGACAGGAGGCTTTTGACACGGATAACGAAATAGAAGTTGAAGTTGATGGTCAAAAAATAACCTTATCAGAAGAATCAACACTTGAAGATGCCCTGAAAAAAGCCGATGTTACCTACAAAGAAGGAGCTTCAATTGGCATATTTGAAGAGAAAAAAAGTCAGGGTAGAGAGGAAACAAATAAATACAAAATAACGACATCCAAGGGTGAATTCCAGATAGAACTATATGATAATGAAACCGAATCAAAAAAACGCTGGATCGAGAACTATATAAATTTTGATAACTTAAAAGTTGGATGGGAAAATAATGACGCACTGGCATTTGGTTCATTCAAAAGTAATATCAGCCCTGTTTTTGATTCCTACAAGTTTGAAGAATTTGACGTAGTATTCGGCACAGGAGGATTTGACCCCGACAAATCATTTATAATTATAATTAAAGAACCTCACATAGCCAAATATGGTAACCCAGAAGATGGAAGTTTTGCTCATGTTATAAGTGGAAAGAAGATCGTTTCAAATCTGGAACAATCCGATACAATCAAAAATATAGAACCTGTTATAGAATGGGAAGAAACAGGAGAAGGCTACACTACAAATGACCTTTCTACCAAAGTTTCTGACGGAAACAAAATATATACTCATTTTGAAGTGGAAATTGATCCTGCCGCTCCTGAAGGTGCTGAAAGTTTTTTTGCACTTGTAAAAGATGGCACATTCAAAATCGATTTTGAAGCAAGTTCATTCATAGCGGATGACTCGCTGAAAGGCGAAATGTCAAAATATGAGAATTTTGAACCAAGACAAACTGGAGCAGTATCTATCAGAACTGCGGGTTATAATACCGGGCGTACATATATATCAAGAAAAGACCGGCCATCAAGTATTGCACATTCAGTTATTGGATATGTTACAAAAGGTATTGAATTGATAAAAATGGCTAAACAGGAAGATGTACTCTCGGTTGCTACAATACCAAACCAGATTATGTTGCTTGGGAAAAGTTTTAAAGAAGCCGAATCAAGGCTGGAAAACCTCGACATTAAACTTACAAGACAAAATCATACCGAAGATGATGCTGTTATCGTCAGCCAGAACCCTGAAAACACTATTGATATTTTCAATCAGGGTGAAGTCGAAGCTTATGGCGTTCCTGAATCACACCTTGTAAAAATCGAATTATTCAATGAATCAGCACCTAAAACAGTAGATTTTTTTAGACATGCTGCAAGGCTTCAATTTAAAAATGTAGGATATCTATCAGTGTATTTCACCTATGAAAATACCTATCTTTTCAAAGCTGAACTGGAAGCTGAAAAATATAAAGAAATAATGCCAGAAAATACTCCTGAAAATAAAGTTAATGCAGGAGATATCGGAATTACAAACCAAGCTGCGAAAAGAATGGGCTACATCGGTGTTAAAACTGAAGACGATGATATGTTCGGTCCTACAGGTGAGAAATTTTCCAGCACTAATATAATTGGAAGGGTTCTGGACATTGAAAAATTAAAAAACCTGAAAGATGGGGACATCATGTATATAATTGAATACTCTGTAAGGGGTTAAAATGCCAGAAAACAATACAGACAATAATAATCACCAGGATACTATCACAAAACTTGTAGTCATTGACTCTGACTGGGTGCTCCCCTCTGATGCTGCAATGAAAATATATGAATCCGAAACCGAGGTAACTGTCAAAGAAACCTGCTTTGGACTTATGGTTAATGGACCGACTGAAGCTGTTAACCGGGCTGTTGAAGATGTTGTTTCTATGGACAGAAACCATATTTTTGTTAAACAAAGAGGTTTTCCACCTGGTGATGAAAGAAGATGTCGTGCAGTGCGGGGTGGAGGTCCAAGACCCGGTTACTATTTCCTCAGAGAAGAGGTTAACATGTTGCCAACTATCGGGAAAGCGCTTGATGATTATGATAAAGGTGTTTCAGTTAAAGAAACTAAGAAATCCAAAAAACTGAAAACTTCCAAATTAAAAGACATTATTGAATCAAATGTAGAGGAGTGAAATTTTGGCTAAAGTATTCATCTATCCCACAAACAGCCTTATTCTGTATGACCTTGTAGAAAGATTTGGTCATGAACCCCTTGCCATGATGGGAAGAGTCCATGAAAAAATAACCACGCCAGGTATTGATTCTCCACCCATAAATATTAATCCAGAAGATCCAAAATACGGACTGAAGTATGCTGCGGTAGAAGTTCCCTCAGGTGTCAGAGGTAGACTGGCAATGGCGGGTCCCCTTATAGAGAAAGCAGAAGCTGCCATAATAGTAAATGATTCTGCAATAAGTTTTGGTTGTATGGGCTGTGCACGAACTAATGAAATGGTCAAATACATGGCAAGACAAAAAGACATCCCTATATTGGAACTTGAATACCCCAACACCGAGGAAGAAGGAAAGGAATTCGTTTACAAAATAGCCGATTTTTTAAAATCACTTCCCGGTGCTAAAGAAAATAACCGTGAGGGAGAAAACGAATGAGCAGAGATGAGGATGTGGAAGATAAGGTCACAATTGCTCTTATTGCATGCGGTCCCGAATATTCAGGAGTGCAATCCGAAATAGAATCCGCTGTTGAATCATTAAACGCCAAACTTGTATATCCTGAAATGGATGTTTCTGAGCTGGATACAATCGGAAGAGATTTCGGGTTGGAGGTAGCAAGTGCTGACCTGAAACTTTTAATGGCTCGTGCAAAAGCCATTGTAGAGGGTAGAGCCAAAGTTGATGCTGTTTTTGTTGCCTCCTGTTTTAGATGTGCTGAAGGTGCACTTGTCAGAAATGAAGTTAGAAGATATATTCATCAAAATACCAGCATCCCGGTTATCAGTTATTCATTCACTGAACGTACAACCGCATCAACACTGCTAACCCGTCTTGAAGCCCTGACAACTGTTGCAAGGAGAAGACATCTGCTTGCAAGAGAAAAACAAAAAGGTCTAACAGCCGGTATAGACTCTGGTTCAACAACTACAAAAGCTGTTGTTATGAGAGACAACCAGGTCATCGGACATGGATGGGTTCCGACTATAAAAGTCATTGAAAGCGCTGAAGAAGCATATAAAAAGGCTCTGGATGAAGCTGGTGTAAACAGAGAAGATATTCAGGCTATAGGAACTACCGGTTATGGTAGATTTCTAGTAGGGAAAAAATACGATGCCCAACTTAGCCAGGAAGAAATTACTGTTAATTCAAAAGGCGCAGTCTATCTTGCCAACAAACAGAAGGGAAGTGCAACTGTTATCGACATTGGTGGGATGGATAACAAAGCTATAACTGTTGAAGACGGTATTCCGGGTATGTTTAGTATGGGTGGTGTCTGTGCCGGTGCATCAGGCCGTTTTCTTGAAATGACCGCTAAAAGGCTTGGTGTTGATATTACTGAACTTGGGTCGCTTGCCGTAAAAGGTATAGAGAACAATATAGAGATGAACAGTTACTGTATTGTTTTTGGTATCCAGTCTCTTGTAAATTCACTTGCTAAAGGTGCATCCCCTGAAGATGTTGCTGCGGCCGCATGTTACAGTGTCATAGAACAGATATTCGAGCAACAATTACAGGAAGTTGACATTAGAGAACCGGTTATACTGGTTGGTGGGTCGTCACTTATTGATGGTATACCAAGGACTCTGGAGAAATTCCTTAAAGTAGAGGTGATTGTACCTCCTGATTCTCAATATATCGGAGCTGTAGGTGCTTCAATGCTTTCATCCGGTTATATAAAGGAGGAGTGAGATGGAACCTCTTGAAACATTTTTAGTGGAAGCCCCCCTACAGTCCGAGTCTGAACAGTACAGACAAATCCTGAAAGATGTTATATCGGACATGGTGCTTGCCCAGTCCATCGGAAGGATTAAAGTCGTCATAAGACCCGAAGAATCACTTTTTCAGATGGCAATGGTTTTAAGAGGAGGACTTTCTCCTGTAAAAACAAGTGATTTTGCAGATGTTAATGTTGGCGAATTCGGAAAAAATGAAGTGGTCATCAAAATAAATAATGAAAAATATCTATCCCAATTGCTCAAGATACTCTGGGATAAATATGGACGTTTGAATGTAAGACAACCAGAACGTAAAACCGTAGCTGTCAAAACTGAAAACCCCATGGATAAAATATCAAATATTGAAAATATTATTGTTGATGACCCGAGAAACACTCTTAAAAAAAGGGTTGTGGACATGGCTGTAAGAGTCGCACCTGAAGGTTTCAGGGTGAGATATCATTCCCTTAAAGGTGATAATTTTATTTTTGTAGCATCCGAAGATGCAATGAAACAGGAATGGATTGAAGAGGCTCATCAGATGCTGGATGAGCTTACAGACAAGGAGGATTAATAAATGGGTGTTGTTCTTGAACCCTATATATATGAAGGCGGAATGTACAAACATGGATTAATTCTGGAACTTCTGGAAGACCTTGGAGGATATCTGGTTCAGAAAACACCTGCCGGATCAGAAGTTACACTGGTTATGCTTATTCCAAAAGAGGATGTCCATCTTGTGCAGGACCTTGCCAAAAAATTACTCGGTACACTAACCAAAGCTCCGCTTACAGGTACTGAAATCGCTGTTGTGTCACCTACTCTTGCATCTCATCATCTCCCCCATTCAGCATGTGATGTCGCAGAATATCTTCGGCGAGGGGGTTCAAATACCAATATGATAGGACTTGCCAGAGGTATGGGGAGAAAGGTTTCATTATCTGAAGATTATGAAAGAAAACTTATCAATGAACATGATGTTGCTGTATTTTCATTCGGGGTTTTTAGTGACTGTATAATTAATAAAAAGCCAAAACTATTCAAAGGTATAAAAGTACCAATTGTAGCAACAGGAGGTCCTGAACTCAATACTGAAGATGTCCCCGGTGCTGACATGTATGTGGGAGGTATTGGAAGGATAGCCCACCGCATGCGAAAAGAAGGAGAACTTAATTCACTGGATGTTTTGAACGAAAAAGTAGGAGAAATGATTGAGAATAAACGCGAAAAACTTGCAAAAGATCCATTGGCAGTAATTCCAGCACGTGTAATGCAGGAAATAGAAAGGCAGATTTCAGATATCCAGAATGTACTATCTCCTGCACCTATAACTCTACAACTGGATGGGCTCAGAATAAAACTACCATATGAGGATTATCATAAAAATATAGAAAACCTTGAATTTGATGAGGGAGTCGTCCTTTCAGAAATAGCCGATGTAATGCCTTCAAAGATGAAAAACTATATACTGGTGAAAATAAAACCAGAGTCGGAAGTAGGATACTCTATATAATTTTATTTTTATGGGTATTTATATATTAATTGACCCGTCTCAACAATTTCTTTACTGGAGATTGAATTATGGAATTTGAAAAAATAAAAGAGGTTTTGGATAAAGAACCAGATGATGCTGTATCCGAACTCTTGGACGATATCAAAGAACATTATGGAGAAGTACCCTATATACTGGATTTCATGAAAGATATGCCTGAACTATTTGTCCCAAAAGTGATGTATGACAACTCCATAATGAGAGAGTTCAAACGGATGGACCCTGAAACAGTTGAATTGATATCCATAGGTGTATCATCAGCTCTAAGATGTGAACACTGTATGAAGATGCATATAAGAGTTGCAAAGCGGCTGGGTCTGTCAAAAGAAGAAATCTTTGATGCTATTATGATTGGTGGTACACTATCCAATGCATCTGTACTTGCTGAAGGTACCCGAGCACTTGATTCAGAACTTGGTGAAGATGATAAAGACAAACAAGAAACCGGATGCCAAAAAGGAGATGTTTGCGATTTAACCGGTAATAACGATGATAATTCAAAAGATCGGTACTCCTGATAATAGCACACCTACAAAATAACCTAGAATTACACCACTATTTAGAAAAGGCAAACCTGCCTGAGGTTTCCCTTTCATAATAAAAACCGACAGTGCAAAGAATCCGATGACTGTACCTATCACTCCGCCAAGTGCAGGATAAGATATTATTCCTGAATGTTCAATAAATACATTAGCAGAAACCACAAGTATTGTCGGCATTACCGCATCTCCAAGACCCATGAAAAATGCATCACGTTCTTTATCATCGTTATTGAAACTTTCTTCTCTGAAAGAATAATCAAGCCTTTTAGGAATTACAAACAAGATAGGTAATTTTAAATCCATTACTCCTTCTGCCAGAGAAACCATATGCTTGGTTTTATACACCGAAATTGCATCGTATACAGCAAGTATTACCAGTAATATAATTGCAGGCATTATAGCAAGAGATATTCCAAATATAGAACTGGCCGCAGCCCCGATAATAATACCCACTATGTCTATAATATACCACTCAGGGAATTTATAAAGTATTCCTGTCATTCCGATCGCAGATATTAATGATACAGACATTCCAAGAGTTGGAGCTATATTAAACATTGACGTAAACGCAAAAAGACCGTAATAAAGTGTTGATGCCACAGCAAAAAGGATAAAAAGCTGTATTATCCATTGCTGGTCTCTTTTTATCGCCAGAAGAAGAATCAAAGTAAAGACTATAATAATTCCGATATAATAAAAGGAGTTGAAAGCGGATTCCGGATTTTCAAAAGCACGCATATTATTAACTTCCATAGGCATAGCCAATGTCAGTGCCAGAATCTGTACAAGTAACAATATACCAGCCATTATAAGTAGTGGTGAATACTCTTTAAACTTGGAATCTTTAGAACTCAAATAACTTCAACCCTTTGTAATTTTATGAAGTAAATAAGCTGATTTCCCAAGAGTATTTGCCCCATATTTAATACTATGCCTGGGTTACATAACAGAAATTATATAAATTATCTACTCAATAGTTTTTAAAACAGAAATAAATAACTGACTTAGGTTAAAAGAGTGAAAAACAATGGAAACACGGGATATAGTCTTTTCAGTTATTATGGTAATATCCGCCTTCATACTGACATATCAGTGGCTTGGAAGGTTTGGTGAAAGTTCAAAGAACCCCCTGATAATATTTGCAGCCATCGTAATGGTCGGTTCACTGGCTGTACTGATACTATCCATAATAACCCGGCTTCGAAATATTGAGCAGATGATGGAAGCAAAGGAGCGTTCATTGCGTATAAACATACAGAGTGTAGAAGACAATCTGGACAAGAGGATTGGTGATGTTCAAAACTCTGTAAACAACGCTATGGATGAGCTTAATCGGAAAAAGTATCGCTAAATGACCCAGAAATCATATCTTCCACATTTTTCATAGTATTTCTGGCATCTTCTACACCTGATGTCCTCCTGATATCTATTTTACCGCTTTTATAAAGTATAATGGTCTTGTCCATAAAATCAAACCTTGCCACCCCTAGTTTTTCAGAACAGCTCAACTGTGATATTGAGCCCGAGTTAAGGTATTGCTGTAATATCTGGCATAAAATATCCATTGATATATTTTTGCCAAATCTTGATTGGGCTATATATTTGCTGGGGTCATCAACACACGGCTGGGTCAGGTCAACGCTGTAATCAGATGTTTCTACACTCATATATCACTGATTGATTGAGTTTCTAATAGATAGTTATTGTTACATGTTAATCAATAATTAAATAAAAAGAGATTCAATAAAGGTAAATCATGGGCGTTGATATAGGAGATCTTTTACACAAAAAAGAGGTTGAAATACCCAACCTTTCAAACAAAACTGTTGCAATAGACGCATACAATACTCTGTATCAGTTTCTAAGTATTATACGGCAGCGTGATGGCACTCCACTGCAGGATTCAAAAGGTAGAACGACATCTCACTTATCAGGTATTTTGTACCGAATTACAAATTTGGTAGAAGAAGATATCAAACCTGTTTTTGTTTTTGACGGAAAACCTCCTGATTTTAAAACAGAAACTCTTGAAAAGCGTAAGCAATCACGCGAAAACGCAAACCAGAAATGGAATGAGGCAAAGAAGAAAGGACTGACAGAAGAAGCCTATAAATATGCACAGGGTTCTGCCAGAATAGATGATCAAATCCTTGATGATGCTAAATATCTGCTTGACTCTATGGGTATTCCGTACCTTCAATCTCCTTCTGAAGGTGAAGCACAGGCGGCTCACATGGTTCAAAAAGGTGATGCGGATTATGTGGGGTCTCAAGACTATGATGCGCTTCTATTCGGTGCTCCCCATGTTATCAGAAACCTTACAATAACAGGAAAACGGAAAATTCCCGGTAAAAATACATACATTGAATTAAAACCCGAAACTATTGACATGGAAGAAAATCTGGAATCTTTGGGGGTTACACATTCCAAACTTATTGACATTGCCCTATGTGTAGGTACAGATTACAATAAAGGTCTGGAAAAAATCGGTCCGAAAAGAGCTCTTAAACTGGTAAAAGCACACGATGATATTAAATCAATACTTAATGAAACCGGGCAAAAGATAGAGAATGTTGATAAGATTAAAGATTTTTTTATGAACCCAGAGGTCACCGATGATTACCAGCTTAAGTGGAATAGACCGGACAAAGATAAAATAATACAGTTCCTTTGTGAAGAACATGATTTTTCAGAAGAACGTGTGGCAAAAGCATGCGACCGTCTTGATTCGAAACTTGGTTCTCATCAGAAGACACTTGATCAGTGGTTTTGATTAATTTAGTAGGGGTTAATCCCTGCACTTGGTTAGCAGGGATTCACCTGTCATTTCTCTGGGTTTTTTAATACCCAGAAGTTCCAGTATTGTAGGTGCTATATCACACAGACAACCACCAGAAAGTTCACAATCACTATTATCATCAATGTATATGCACTGAACAGGATTGGAAGTATGTGCAGTATGTATTTTGGAGCCATCGTCATACTCCTGCATCTGCTCAGCATTACCGTGGTCTCCGGTTATAAAAGCTCTTCCGCCTGAATGTTTGAGGGTTTCGATTACTCTACCCACACAATCATCAACCGCTTCTACAGCAATTACAGTTGCATCAAAATCACCTGTATGACCTACCATATCCATGTTTGCATAATTTACTATAAGCACATCATAATCACCCGAATTTATTCTTTGAACAAGGTCGTCTGTGACCTCATAAGCACTCATTTCCGGTTTTAGATCATAGGTTGCTACTTTTGGTGAAGAAATGAGGCACCGATGTTCCCCTTCAAACTGAGTTTCAATACCTCCGTTTAAAAAGAATGTGACATGTGCATATTTTTCGGTTTCTGCTGTTCGAAGCTGAGTTAAATTGTTTTCACTTAAAACCTTGCCAAGTGTATTTTCAATGGTTTCTGGTGGATAGGCTATAGGAACATCAAGAGTCTTGTCATACTCTGTCATGCATACAAAATATATATCTGGATGTTTCTGTCTCTCAAACCCATCAAAATCATCCTGTACAAACGAATATGTTAACTGTCTGGCACGGTCAGGTCTGAAATTGAAAAATATTACTGAATCGTTATCATCGATAGTAACTGTAGGGTTTCCGTTATCATCGGTTATAACTGTCGGTTTAACGAATTCATCGGTTTCTCCTCTATCATAACTTTCCCTGACAGCAGTAACAGCATCTTTTGCATAAAGTCCATCACCCATTGTAAGTGCATCATAGGCAAGCTTTGTACGGTCCCATCTTTTATCCCTGTCCATTGCATAGTATCGACCTAAAACCGTTGCAATTTTGGCATTACCCTTCTCCTGTAAAAATGGCTCGTTCTTTCGGATATCATCAAGACCCGCGTATGGAGATACATCACGACCGTCCAGAAACGCATGAATGTAGATTTCATCAACACCTTTATCCGCACACATTTTTACAAGTGCATGGACATGATCCATATGACTGTGAACTCCACCATAGGAAAACAAACCCATCAGATGGATTTTAGAATTGTTCTGTTTGACATTTTCTATTGCATCTGTTAATACTTTGTTTTCATAAATTTCAGAAATCTCAATTGATTTGTTAATCCTTGTAAAATCCTGATATACCACTCTCCCAGCTCCGATGTTGAGATGACCTACTTCCGAATTTCCCATCTGACCTTCCGGCAACCCCACTGCCTCACCAGATGCCTGTAAAATAGTTGAGGGATGATTATTCAGTAAATTGTCAAGGTTGGGAGTTTTTGCTGCAAATACAGCATTACCTTCTTTTCTGGGAAGATATCCCCATCCATCCAGTATCATCAACAAAACCGGATGTTTACCACTGATTTTTGTTCCTTTATCCTCTGTCATATAACACTGATTGTTTTGATTGGTCTTAAATGCGTTGTTTTTAACGGCTTTAAAAATGTACAATAAACAGGCAACAATGTCGGTTTTTGATGGATAAATCTAAATAAGGTTTAAACCATATTAACAAATATGAAAACATCCGTTCAGATAGGCTATGTTATGGGTATACCTATTCGGTTACATATTTCATTTCTGTTGATATTACCATTATTTGCAACCGTATTTTCAATTGCTCCTGAACCGTTCGGATATAGAAATGTGGAACCTCCTGTACAATATGTACTCGGTTTTATAACAGCCATACTTCTATTTACTTCTGTTGTACTTCATGAACTTGGACATTCATTTTTTGCAAAAAAATTCGGTGTCAAAATCAGCAATATAACCCTACATCTGTTCGGTGGAGTCTCATCAATGGAAGAAATACCAAGAGACCCCAGTGAAGAAGGGAAAATGGCATTTGCAGGACCTCTTGTTAGTTTCATCATCGGTGGAACTTTGTTACTGTTAAATTTTGGACTGTCATCCCTACTACCAGACTTTTCAGAAGGATTCCCATACCGTGTCTTTTTCATTATAGGTTCAATAAATATCGTTTTGGGAATGTTTAACCTAATACCGGCATTCCCCATGGACGGCGGACGTATCTTAAGATCATGGTTTGCAAGAAGGATGTCCTATATAAGAGCAACACAAAGAGCTGCATCAGTTGGTAAATTTTTTGCAGTTTTTATGGGACTGATAGGTCTGCTGATAAACCCCTGGCTTATATTGATTGCATTTTTTATATATATAGGTGCTTCACAGGAAGCCCAATCAACAACTGTTTCTGTCACATTGGAAAAATACACCGTGAAAGATATAATGACCACCGATGTAGAAACGGTTACTCCATCGATGAGTATACAGGAACTGCTTGATTTCATGTTTGAAAAAAAACATATGGGCTATCCTGTAATGGAAGGAAATAATTTAAAAGGTGTTGTTTCATTTACAGATGTGCGTAAAGTAATGCCTGAAGAACGGTCTGCAATGCATGTTTCCGATATTTTGACAAAGGATATCATATCAACAACATCGGATACAAATGCATCTGATGCTTTTAGACAGGTATCAAACAACAATGTAGGTAGACTTCTGGTTATTGATAACGGTGAACTAAAAGGCATAGTATCAAGAACAGACCTTATAAGAACACTGAGATTCATGGAAGAAGCTTCCTGATTTATTATACGATACCATTATTAATTTTGATAGTAGTCTTCAAAGGCGAGAATAGAATGGATGAAGAAATAAATTCAGAAAATAAAATCAACAATTCACAACCAGATTATACAATGTATAAATATCATACTACATCCCAGTCTTCAAGCATTGTTAAAGAAGAGGATGTAACTGAAAACAAAGATATGGGAGATGAAAACCATAATACTTCTGCCCCAGAAGACTCCAGCAAACCAACACAGATAAAAATTATCGGTACAGCACATGTATCACAAAAAAGTATTGACGAAGTTGTTGATTCTATAAAGCAAGAGAAACCCGATATAGTCGCAGTAGAACTTTGCAGAAGCCGATACGAAGGGTTAAAAGGTGAAGATAAATCCAATGAAGAGGTTTCTATAAAACAACTGATAGGTGAAGGTAAAATCTATTTCTTTCTGATGCAATGGCTACTTGCCTACATGCAGAAGAAAATCGGGAAAGAAATGGGTGTTAAACCCGGTTCTGAAATGATTAGTGCTATTGATGCAGCCGAAGAAATCGGTGCGGATATAGCCCTTGTTGACAGGGACATCCAGATCACCCTTCGTCGGTTCTGGAACAAAATGGGGTTCTTTGAAAAAATAAAGATGATAGGATCTCTTGTAGGTGGAATTGTTGGTGTTGGCGGAAAACAGATGCAAAATGTGGACATGGACAACATCACCAATCAGGATGTAGTCACAATGCTTGTAGAAGAGTTGCGAAAAATTGCACCTACAGCTGCAGAAGTCCTTATAGATGAGCGGGATGCCTATATTGCAGGCAGTCTTGTTAATGTTGCAGCAAACGCAGGTACTGGTAAAAAAATCATATCTGTGGTAGGTGCAGGGCACAAATCAGGTATCCAGAAGTATCTTTCACAGCCAGATACAATTCCATCTCTTAATGAACTGAATACCCTTCCAAAAAAAAGAAAATTTAGTATAACAAAAGCTTTTGGATTTGCAATTGTTGGTCTTGCTATTGCTACATTTTTGCTTATTATCCTGTCAGGAACACCTCTTGAGCTATTACTGATGGCTTTTGGTGGGTGGTTCCTGATAAACGGGACCCTGAGTGCCGGTGGTACATTTATCGCCCGAGGACATCCCTATTCAGTCTTTACTGCGTTTTCTACTGCATGGCTCACATCCCTTAACCCAATGATGGCAGCAGGATGGTTTGCAGGACTGATGGAAGCAAAACAGCGAAAACCCAGAAAACAGGATTTCAAGACAATAACCCAGATGGAAACAAAAGAACAAATGTTTAACAATAGACTTTTCAAGGTTGTTCTTGTAGCCGCACTTACCAATATCGGCAGTATGATAGGTACATTTCTGGGTGTATATGTGATGCTCCAGATTACAGGCATTGACCCAACAGAAGTAATCCATACTGGGCTGCGTAATATCGGGCTTTAAAAATAAAAAAGAGTTAAGTGGTTAAGTTTTAACCACCTATTACTTATTTTAAGATTTCTTTCAGGTAGAACTGGTGAGGTCCAAGGTCTCCACCGTAGTTTCCAGCACTGATTTTCTTAATTCCCGGTAATGTTACTGCCGCTTTGACACCTGTTTCTATGGCTTCACTGACAACATCAGTATCCAGTCCATTAATTACAATTTCGTACACAGCATTGACATCTTCAGGTATCATGCTGCTTTCTACTTTGTCTTTGATTGACGGGCAGTATTTTTCATTGGCAGTTGCTTTCAGGAATGTGTATTTGTTTGCACCGGGTTTGGAACCACTTGCAACTATACCACCAGGGAATGGTGTAATTGTTCCTTCTATTTTATTTATTGCTTCAACTGCTGATTGTGCTGCGTTAAGTGCAGACATCTGTGAATCTCCGAAGATGAAGAAATTACCACCCGCTACACCTTCAACTGCTCCTATGGACTCTTCTATAAGAAAATCACCTTCCATTATAGGTATGCTGTACATCTTTCTATCAAGTATCTGGGTTTCGGATTCCATTCCATCCCCAAAGAACTTGAGTTTATAACCGGTGTCGAATTGTTTTTTAGCTTCAGGGAGACCATTAAAAACCGCTGTTGTGGGTGCAGTCAGAACACATTGTCCAAGACGCTTGAGTACCTGATCTTCCAAGTCTTTATAACTGAAATTGCATATCTGGATATAATATCCTGGTCTGCCGTCAGGTGTTTCGTTCCAGTTTGCAAACCTCTCAATTCCTGCCTCTGCAGGACACATGATAACCGATGTCCCAAATCCTGTAGCTTCCTGTGCAGCAACCTTTGCCCAGTATTTAGTTGCGGCTGTTATCAATATTCTACTAACTTTTATAGGAAACGCTTCTGCGAATGTTTCTTCTACTTCTACTCCATTAACTTCCATAAAAACACCCCTTATATAGTACTATATTCTGGTATTGTATTTACATTATGTGTTACCTTACATATACTCTTCGAAATTTACCTAATTCAATGCTCTGTATATCAAAAGTCAGGATTTAAAGATAAAAATCTTGCATTTACTGCCACAATCACAGTGCTAAGCGACATAAGAATTGCGCCAGCAGCAGGAGACAGCAGAATTCCCTGATTGTATAATATGCCTGCTGCAAGAGGGATTGCAACTGCGTTGTATCCTGTCGCCCAGAAAAGGTTCTGTATCATTTTTTTGTACGTAGCTCTGGACAATCCCAATATGGACACCGCATCCATTGGATTACTCTTTACAAGGATGATATCTGCGGTTTCAACGGCTACATCTGTACCTGCACCTATGGCAATTCCCACATCAGCCTGTGCAAGCGCAGGAGCATCATTAACACCGTCACCCGTCATGGCTACGATATATCCTCTGGACTGGATTTCCTTGACCTTTTTTGACTTGTCCTGTGGAAGTACTTCAGAAAAATGTTCATCAAGACCTACTTCATTAGCCACCCAGCTGGCGACCTGTTCATTATCACCGGTGAGCATCATGCACCTGATACCCATACTTTTAATTTTTGAAACCGCTTCTTTTGATTCCGGTCTGATAATATCGGCAAGAGCTATCGCACCTGTTAATTCATCGTCCAGCAGGACATATACCACTGTTTTGCCCTGACTTCTCAATTTAGCTATATGTTTACTTTCAGGAATAGTTATACCGTTCTCATCCAGATATCCCGGGCTTACAACTTTAACATTTCTGCCTTCAATTTTACCTTCAGCACCTTTACCTGGTATTGATTGGAAGTTTTCTACATAAAAATACTCATCAGATGATGATACTATACCTTTTGCTATCGGATGTTCAGAATTGGATTCCAATGAAGCGGCGTATTTAAGAATCTGATTCTCATCCAAATCATTTGTAAAGGGTATTGTATCAGTAACTCCGAATTCACCCTTTGTAAGAGTTCCTGTTTTATCAAAAAGAATGGAATTGATGTTACGTGCATTTTCAAAGGCGGAACGGTCTCTTATTAATAATCCGTTTTTTGCACCAAGTGTGGATGAAATAGACACCACCAGTGGAATAGCAAGTCCCAGTGCATGAGGACAGGTTATCACCATTACAGTAACCGAACGTTCAAGTGAAAAAGCAAGGTCTGTGTTCATTACAATAATCCATAACGCGAAAGTTATAGCCCCTCCACTGAGTGCTATTATTGTCAGCCAGAGTGCAGCCTGGTTTGCAAGGTTTTGGGTTCTGGATTTGCTTTCCTGGGCTTCCTGTACAAGGTTAATCAACTGTGAAAGGAAGGAATCTTCTCCTGTCTTTTTAACCTCTACTTTAAGTGAGGCTTCCCCGTTTATAGAACCACCTATTACCTCATCACCTACACTTTTTGAAACGGGTCTGGACTCTCCAGTGAGCATGGATTCATCAAGAGAGGATTCACCTTCTACAATGTCTCCATCAGCAGGTATTTTTTCACCCGGTTTTACAAGTACTATATCTCCTTCCTGAATCTCTGTTAATGATACATCTTCCACACCACCATCTGATTTGACTCTGTGAGCTTCAGAAGGCATAAGTTTAACCAGTTCTTCCATTGAACGGGATGCACTGAGAACAGATTTCATTTCAATCCAGTGACCCAGAAGCATTACATCTATAAGTGATGCCAGTTCCCAGAAAAAGAACTTACCTTCCAGTCCAAAAACCACTGCACTGCTGTAGGCATAGGCAACCGTTATAGCCACCGCTATCAGCGTCATCATCCCAGGCTCTTTTTTATTCAGTTCATCTGCTATTCCTTTTAAAAAAGGGTAACCACCGTAAAAGAACACCACAGTTGACAGAACAAAGAGCAGGTACTGGTCACCTGTAAACCCTATATTAATACCCAGAAATTGCTGGATTAAAGGAGATAACAAAAAAATGGGGATGGTAAGGATGGTAGAAATGATAAACCTTTTTTTAAAATCCTCCATCATCATTGCATGATGGTTCTGATGAGCCCCATGATGCATCTTTTCATCATCCATATTTTCATCCTTTCTATTTAAATACCAAGTTTTTTACGATTGTTTTCAATATGTTCAAGCATCGAATTTACAGCTTTTGTTGTATCTGTCTCTACATCTACCATTCCACCGGTTATATCCTTACTCTCTTCTGTCAGGAGTTTAACAAGTCCTGGTGCTCCTGTAATAGTGGGTACAGGATTCACATGGGTGTATAAACCAAGAGCCACCGAATACATGGCATCAATTGTAGCTTTTTGTTCCATATATTCGGGAGCAGTGGCAACTACTGGAAGGTCAGGCATGGCTACATCACCAAGTGCTCCGGAAATTATACCCAGCAGGTCACCCAATCGTCCAGTATCCGTACATGTACCATAACTCAATACAGGCGGTATGTTCAATTTTTCACATAACTTTTTAAGTCCGAGACCTGCAAATTTTTGTGCATCTGTACTGCAGAGACCTCCTACTTGCATTGCTCCGTTACCACAGCCCATTGAAAGAACAAGCACATCATTTTTGATTAATTCTTTAGCAACATCTATACTGTGCATATCATGACCGTAATCTCTCAGTGTTGTACAGGATACAAGACCTGCAACTCCCCTGATAGTCCCATCCTTAATAGCATCCAGCAAGGGCTCAACACTTCCTCCAAGTGTATCTAAAATACTTTCTGTAGAAAAGCCTACTACTGCTTCATTCATCGGCAAATCGGTTATAGGCTTAGTATTTTCCCTGCGGTTTTTGAAGTTGTCAACTGCCATCTGTAAAAGCTGGTTAGCCTGGTTTTCAGCCTCTTCAGGAATATAATTAATACGTTCATTAATACCTTCAAATGATACCAAATCACTTACCGGTACAAGTCTTACATTGTATTTTTCCGCATATTTTGGGTCTATTGGCATGGAACAGTTCATGTCGGATACAAACACATCAACACTGCCAGTTGCAAGAACTGCTTCCTGCATAATCCAGTTACCAGTAAACCCATAGAATACATCATCCATGTCCCATCTCTGAATCATTTCCTGACCGGTTTCAATATTGGCAATGATTCTTAAACCTTTAGCACCAACTTCTTTTGCTTTATCCTGCCATTCTTGTTTTCTTGCCTGTTGTACCAGTGCAAATCCGAGGAACGGTTCATGTCCGTTGGGCAAGACATTTACGTAATCAGGATCAAGAACGCCAAGGTCAACACGCATGTTGTGAGGTTTTGGAACACCATATATAACATCCTGACAGTATTCATTGACGATTTGGCTCTGATAAGCCATTGCAAGTCCGAGTTTCATCGCTTTAAAAGTAAGACTTTCATAATCTCCATCCACATTTGTAAGGCATGAACTGGTTGCCCTCATCATCTCACTGTGGATACCGTCAGGATATATTCCCAATATATCCCACGTATCCTGACGCTCTTTTGGGGAAAGTTTTTCCACTATCTTGCTGGGTTTTCCATATTCCCTGTTGAAATCGGACTCTACAAAATCACAGAGGTTAATTGCGATATCACTTGTTGAACCCGATGTATCAACACCCAATCTTTCAGCAAATGTTTTCAGTTTCTCAGGTTCTTTAATTTCAAACGGTGTTTTACCCAGTGCCGTTGATCTTAATGTTTTGATTGTTTGTTCGGTATGATACTGATAGGTGGATGCCCCCATGACATTCCTTAACAACATCATCCGCATTGCCATTCCGTCTGCTGTTATCCCACAAACTCCTCTTTTATCCTTGGATGCGTCTGCACGGCACGGGCCATTTGAACATAGGTCACATCTTATTCCTTTCTGGCAGAATGGACATCTTCTATCAGGGTCTCCTCCCATCCCCTGTGCTTCATATCTGTCCCAGATATTGTCCATACCATCTTCTTTTATTCTGTTATATACTTTTAATACCGAATCATGATAAGAAATTCTGTCTTTTTCCATAAAACCCCCTCTTGATTATAACCTGGGTTAAGGACACCATCAACAAAAAATTTTCATGTTGACGATGTTAACTCCCCTCTAAATAATGTATTAGCTGAGTTAATATAGTTTTTTATCATTCAAATATCCCTGTTAGTATGAAACCTATCTTAGTCAGGGTCATCTATATAATAGATACTTTAAGGTTTTCTGGAGAACGTTTTTTCTATTGGATAACTAAAGTATTACAACAAGATTTAAACACTGCTGGATGGACAAAGTGTATTTACTACACAATTTTCACATTCAGGATTTTTCGCATGACATATTTTGCGCCCGTGATGGATTAATGTCAGTGAGAACGCATCCCAGTCTTTTTTATCTGCAAGTTTCATTAAATCCTGTTCGATTTTTTCTGGTGTTTTATTTTGAGTTAAACCAAGCCTTTGAGACAGACGTTTTACATGAGTATCAACAGCAATTCCTTCGTACACACCAAAACCCCTTGACAGTATGATGTTGGCAGTTTTCCTTCCGACACCCGGAAGTTCCAGCATATCATTCATATTGTCAGGTACTTTTGAGTCAAAAAGGGATTTAATCATCTGGGCGCATTTTTTGATATTTTTGGCTTTGTTCTTATAAAATCCGGTAGAATAGATATCTTTTTCCAGTTCTTTTATATCGGCTTCTGCAAGGTCATTCACATAAGGATACTTTTTAAACAAATGCTCTGTTACCCTATTTACCTGTGTGTCCGTTGCCTGTGCTGAAAGTATAGTTGCTATTAATAACTGAAAAGGATTATTGAAACGTAATGCAGGCTCAGTATTGGGATATTCCTTCTGTAGCAATGACCATATTTTTTCAAAGTTATTAGTATTATCCTCTGGCATAATTTAACCAAGTTTGGAAAAGAAAAAAGAATTTGGGTTATTGCAACCCAAAATGTTTGATATTGAAATTGGCAGTTTCCTGAATCTTTTTAATTTCTTCATCTCCACCTTCTTTGGTGAAAAGATGTTTGAATCTGCGCTGTAGTTTCAAATATTCTTCTACAGGTTTTGGGTTTTTGACCTTTCTAACTTGGGTTATCTCACCGTTTTCCATCTCGTACATAGGCCAGAGTGCTGTCTGTACTGCCAGTTTACCGACTTCTACCGTCTTTGAAGTGTCAAACCCCCAACCTGTTGTACATGGTGCATGTGCATGTATATAAGTCGGCCCTTCAATATCAGCTGCCTTTTTGGCTTTTTTCATCAAATCCTTGGGATAAGCAAGTGATGCTGTTGCTACATAAGGTGAACCGTGTGCCGCCATTATCTCGGGCATATTCTTTTTCGGGAGTTCGTTTCCGAAGGATTCCTTGCCCGCCGGGCTGGTAGTGGTTGATGCATCATAGGGTGTTGCTCCACTTCGCTGTACACCTGTATTCATGTAAGCTTCATTATCCATACAAATATAGGTAATATCATGCCCTCGTTCGAATGCACCAGAGATTGAACGCATACCTATATCTACAGTACCTCCATCTCCTGCTATAACCACGAATTTTGTATCATCATCCTTGTTCATGGCTTTCCAAGCTGATTCAATACCTGATGCTACAGCGCCTGCATTTTCAAAGAGGGAGTGTATCCACGGTACGTTCCATGACGAATCAGGGTAAGGAGTGGTCATCACCTCAAGACAACCTGTAGGGGTGGACACTATACAATTTTCACCGATTCCTCTCAGTACAAATTTTGAAATCATTGCATCACAGCAACCAGGACATCCACTGTGTCCTGAACAGAACAAACTTTCTTTCATATCAAATCCTCCCTTAGGTCAGTAAACTGACTTTCAGTAGAAATACCTGAATTTATTACTTCTTTTGCCTCGTCAACTATATTTTCGATAGTATCTTCGGGTATATCTCGCCCACCAAGACCAATCATATATCCTATTACAGGCACGTTAATATCAGAGTTGTACATACATGCCTTGGTTTCTGTACAGAGTGCTCCTTCATTAACACCGGGTGAAATGTTTTTATCAAGTGTTATAACAACACTGGAATCTTTTACTACTTCTTTTATAGCATCCTTCGGGAAAGGTCTTAATGCTCTTACTTTCAATAATCCTACTTTCACGCCATTTTCACGGAGGTTGTCGATTACATCCCTGATTGTACCTATTATAGAACCTTTTGCCATTATTATGATGTCAGCATCATCTGTTTTATATTCGTCAATAAGACCTCCGTAATACCTGCCAAATACATCATAAAAATCATCTGCAGCTTTTTCTATTTTGTCAAGTGCTGCTGACATTGCCTGTTCCTGAGCATATCTGAACTCGGTATAGCTTGCAGGTGGTGCAAAAGCACCAAATGTTTTCGGATCTTTCGGGTCAAGTTTGTATTTAGGATCAAACGGCAGGAGATAGTCATCTATCAGGTCTTCTTCAAGCAAAACCACCGGTTCATATACGTGAGAGAGAAGGAAACCGTCCATGCAGACCATTACAGGAAGCATCACATCAGGGTCTTCCCCTACTTTATAAGCCTGTGCTACCATATCTGCCGCTTCCTGAACATCTTCAGCATAAAGCTGTATCCATCCAGAATCCCTTTCTGATACAGAATCCTGCTGGTCATTCCAAATATTAATAGGTGCACTCAATGCACGGTTTACCACTGTAACCACAATCGGCAACCTCATACCTGAGGCATTGAACAGTACCTCATGCATGAGTGCAAGACCTTGGGATGTTGTTGATGAATAAGTTCTTGCACCTGTAGCAGATGAACCTACAAGAGTTGATAATGCAGAAAATTCTGATTCTACATTGATATAATCACAGTTTTCTATTTCTCCATCTGCTATAAACTGTGAAAGTTCCTCTACAATATGGGTCTGTGGAGTTATCGGGTAAGCTGATATCACGTTGGGTTTACATACTTTGGTTGCATGTGCAACCGCGTATGACCCTTCTACAACTGTCATCATATCTTTTGTGATGTTTCGAAGTTCAACCATTTATTTCTCCTCCAAAACCATCTCAATTGCTGAAACCGGACATTCGTTTGCACAGACTCCGCACCCTTTGCAGTAATCATAATTATATTCAAAAAATCCATCTTCTCTGGGATCAATCGCTTCATCTGGACATAAAAGTTCGCAGAGCTTACATTTGATACATTTATCATATAGGAAAACTGGTTTATAGTTTCTCCAACCGCCTGTTTTGTTATTTTTAGTAGTGCCGGGTTCACAGACACCGCCTGCAGAAATTGTCATTATTTATTGCCCTCCCTTATCATATCGTAGGCTTTCTGTACTGCTTCAGCGTTCTTGTCCCCTATCTTTCCAGGGAATCTCTCTTTAACAGCTTCTTTAATTGATTCAGGGTTTATTTCATCAGTTGCTCCTGCAAAAGCCCCCAGAAGTATTGTATTTACAATCGGACGACCGATGACATCCAGTGCGATTTTTGTAGCATCGACTGTCATTATTTTGGCATCTGTATCAAGATTGAAATCTTCAGGGTTAAAATCGCTGTTTATTATTACAATTCCGTTTTCATCCATACCATGTGCAACATCGACTATGTCGATAAGCGTAGGGTCCTGGACTATAACATAATCCGGTTCATATATCTGGCTTCTCAATCTTATGGGTTTATCCCCAATTCTGGTAAACGCCTGTACTGGTGCACCTCTACGCTCTACTCCAAAAGATGGAAACGCCTGGCTAAATTTACCATCACTGAAAGCTGCTATTGCAAGCAATTCAGCAGCAGTAACGGATCCTTGTCCTCCTCGGCCGTGTACTCGTATCTCTTTCATTTATATTCTCCATTACCATGTGTGGAAATAGTAGATAATTTTGATATTGCAGGCAAATATTAATATATAAATACTATTTTTGCCTCATAACCGATTAATATTTAAAATCACTACTTTTAACATTGTTAATTCCTATATTAATTAAGAATGTTGCCATAATTGCAATGTTTAATTGTGTAAAATCATATTTAATCTTTTGGTGGATAATAAAAGGTAACGCTAAATAACACGATTAAAAAATAAAGTTAATTAGTATTTTTGATACAGGAAATTATTCAGATATATCCAGGTATGTGTCCTGGGGTCCCAAATGCCCTCAGGTTTTCCAGATTTTTTTGATACTCTTCAATAGCATTCAAAATATCCTGAGTGGTAATGGGTTCTGCGAGGTTTTTTACCTCATTTTTGGTAGGTTTTTCTGAAAGCTTGTCTCTAAGTGTACTTATCTTTTTCTTTATACACAGGTCAACTACACCCTTAACATCTGCACCACTGAAACCCTCGCTTTTTGATGCTATCTTTTCAAAATCTATATTTTTCTCTGGTTTTTTACCTTCCAGATGGATGCTGTAGATTTGTTTTAAAGCTTCCATATCAGGCAGTGGGACACGTACCTTTTTATCGAACCTTCCAGGACGCATAAACGCACTGTCAATACTTTCAGGTCTGTTTGTCGCCCCCATTAATATGACATCATCAGAACTTTTTATACCATCCATTTCATCCAGCAGGGTTGATACTATCCTCTGTGTTGCCTCATGCGAACCTTCTCTTGCAGGTGTTATGGAATCGATTTCATCTATAAACAATATTGTATGAGGTCTTGACCTTGCTACTTCAAACATTTCTTTGATGTTTTGCTCGGCTTCACCATACCATTTGGATACTATATCAGAACCATGCACATGAATAAAAGGCGTTTCAAGTTCTGTAGCAACTGCCTTTGCAAGTAGGGTTTTACCAGTACCCGGTGAACCATAAAGCAGTATCCCATGAGGATGTTCAGCCTGGTATTCCTCAAATACATAGGGATACTTGATACCATAGGCTACCATATCCAGCTCCTTTTTGGCTTCTTCACACCCACCGATATCATCAAACTTGACATTTAGCTGTTCAGGTGATATGGTTTCAAATTTTTCAGATTCACTTCCTTTTTCTTCAGCCATTCTGTCATTAGATTCGTTGTAATAATAGGTTCTAAGTGTTGGTTGCGGTTTGAGGCTAAAATCAATATATTCCTCGGATACATCATAGACTGTATTAATGTAATCCTCAAGTATTTCAAAAAACGGTGGGATATTATCCTTCAGCATTTCAAGATTGAGATTGTTTGTAGTTGAAAGATAGGCTGAACGTTTTATATCTGTAAGAAAAGAAAGAGTGTACAAGTTGGAACCGTAAAACAGTTTGTAATCCTTGTCAAAACCAGTTATACTGTATTTTTCCTGATAATTTTCCAGAAAACTTTGCCATATTTTTTCAGATTCTGTATCCCCTCCAAGGTCTATTCGTGTCCCTATTGAATACAGGGTATCTGTTTCTTGATGAGGTATTATATCTACTGATGATATATGATCCACTCCATAATCCTCTCTCATGTTAAGGGAAGATGTAAGTCTTACTGGTTCTTTTTTTGTCAATGAATTAAAAATAACTCGGTAATCTTTGTTAGTAAAATCTTCAAGATTTACCTTAAAATCTGCCATAATTAAATGTTGTATTTTTAAACTTATAAACCTTCTGCCCGGTATTTATTTTTATTATAAGTACAATTTTTAACGCAGAAATATATTTATAAACCTCTCATATTCGTTCTGTTAAATCCAAATACCTATAACATTTATTTGTTCAGAACGATTATATCATATATAAAAAACAATACAGGATACAATCATGAAAATTATAGCTTTTGTAGGAATGCCAGCGTCTGGAAAATCTGAAGCATCATCTGTTGTGGAAAAACTGGGTATTAAGGTCGTCAACATGGGTGATGTCATCAGAGAAGAAGTAGAAAGAATGTCATTGGAACCAACTGATGCTAATATCGGTGGTGTTGCCAACCAGCTTAGAAACGAAGAGGGATTTGATGTAGTTGCAAAAAGAAGTGTTCCAAAAATAATGAAACTCTCTGAAGACCTGATAGCTATTGATGGTATCCGCGGGATTGCTGAAGTTGAAAGGTTTAAAAAAGAGTTTGGTGAGAAATTTACACTGGTATCTATTGATTCACCTCTTGAAATACGTTTTAAACGCGTTCAAAAACGCAAACGAAGCGATGATATGGCTGATATTAATGAATTAAAAGAACGGGATGAAAGAGAACTCAGATGGGGGATGGACAAAGCAATGGAAATTGCAGATATTGTTATAGAAAATACAGGTACACTTGATGAGTTCAGAAATAAAATAGAATCCCTTGTAGAATATCTCATGGTCGAGGTGGAAGTCTCTGCGGTTGTCAATCCTACTGAAAATGAGAATTATGTAGCAAATACCATAAAAAACATTTTTGGTGACATCGAACTTGAAACACTGGACACCGCACAGCAGCACAAAAAACGGTTATCAGGTACTGGTGATGTTGAAACTCTGAAAAATCTGCATGAAATGTTTAGAAAAGAAAAAATACTGGATACAGGAAGAATGCAACTGGAAGAAGGGCTTTCAATCGATGGTTTATACACTCATTTTATTATTAACAAACAGGTGGCATCAGTAGGCAGGATGAACTTTCCGGCAGATGAGGAACCATTGGGATCTATACATGTTACCATTACCACCAGTTCAAAAGATGAAATGGAGAATATCTTTGACTGGTTGACACCCCCTACTGAAGAGGGAAAACCCAAATTTGAAATGGAAATAAGGCAATTCTAAATTATGAACATCAAAAGACTTAGTTTTTCATCCCATTCAGTAGTCGATAATCCATTCAACTGGGTTTATGGACTGGAAGATTATGGATATACCGGATGGGAAATTGTACAGGAAGGTTCCCAGAAATTGGATAATGATTCACTAAAAAATGTCAGAGAACTGCATGAGACCACTAATCTGGATATAACCATTCACCTTCCATTTTCAGACCTGAACCTTTCCAGTTTAAATCCCGGAATACATAGAGAAGTTCTGAACCAGATGAGATATAATCTGGAAATTGCATCCGAATTTGCAGACCTTGCAGTCATTCATCCGGGATATAAGTCCCCTCATGGTGCACAGGTTCCGGAAAAAGCCTGGAATAAAACTGTCGAATCTCTGCAAAAAATCTGTGATTATGCTGATGACTACAATATGCAGATTGCAGTTGAAAATATGCCAAACATTCCTCATATATTTGGTAAAGAGCCCCAGGAAATGATAGATATCATAAAATCGGTAAACAAAGATAATCTGGGTATTACCTTTGATATTGGGCATGCAAACACATTGAGCATGGTGGATGATTTTTTGAATGAATGTAAAAACTGGATTACACATATCCACATCCATGATAATAACGGTAAAAAAGACGAACATCTACCAGTAGGTTCTGGTGATATCAACTGGAAAAAGGTATTAGAGAATTTATCGAATTATAAAGGAAGATATGTTACAGAATTAAGAACTCTTGAAGATGGAAAAAAGAGTTTGGAAAACATTAAAAGTATTTAACTTGTTTATTTTAAAAAAATACCAGCGGGCCGGAAGGGATTTGAACCCTTGACCTATAGATTAAGAGTCTATCGCTCTGCCTGACTAAGCTACCGGCCCATAATCGGCAAAGCCGGTGTTTATATCGTATTGTGGTTATATATACATTTCGGATGGTAAATTTATTTAGTGCTTAACCACACACTTTGATAACCCAATAATCTCTACTATATCACTGTTATCCGGACTGTAGACTATCATCTGGCCCTTTTTAAGATAGGGGATTCGTTTTTCATATTCATTGGGCACGTTTAAAGCGTTGATAGCATTGTCATTTGTCAGGTTGAGTATTATTCTGGTGTTTATCTGTTTGAACACCGTATCATCTATATCCTGTGGATCCTGAGTAATCAGGAACAATCCAAGTCCTTCCTTCCTACCCTGACGTGCAGCATCTGCAAATTTTGAAATGATTCGCCTTGAGTGTTCACCTGATGCCTTTGCGAGATAGCGGTGTGCTTCATCCAGTCCAAGAACTATAGGAGTTTTCCTTACAGCCTCATCTCCCGAGGTGCTTAATTTATTATCCACAATTGTGGTCATAAGGGTTAGTACAATCAGGTCGCGTATAAGTGGTGAATTGATGTATTCTGTAGGAAACACACTAACCTGACCGGGTTTGAAAACCTCATCAAGGATATCAGTGATAGGTCGAGCATCCTGATCAAATACTTTTTCAAAAGCCCGGTTTTTAACTCTTCTTACAATCCCATCGTATGAGGATTCATGGATTTTACCGCTATCTACATAAGTTGACCTTGTTGCCTCGTCTTCAATATAATCAAGGAATCCGCGGTAGGTATGTTCACCACTCTTTTTGAAATAATCCTCAAGAAGAATATCAAGAGCAAGATACTGGAGTTCAGTAAGACCTGCCGCTGCAATAAGCCATGAATTGTTTTTCACAAGTTCAAAGGGGATGGTAAATTCTACCTGCTGGGCTCTGGATTTGCCATTGTACGAGTATCCATCCACTTTTGCAACAAAAGTTCTTGTATTAGACCATGAACCATATTCAACATTTTCAGAATTGAAACTGTATTCATCCTGTGTATTTATTTCCGGATTTTCCTCATACACCTGGGAATATTCATCCTGTGGGTCCATTATTACAACACAGGGGTTTTTCCACCTGTTCTCATCACTTCGCAGAACATATCGATTATCATCGCTCAGGAATTGGCGAAGAATGTTTTTTGTCATAAAAGTCTTACCTGTTCCTGTACTTCCACAGACAAGCATATGCCTAAAAATAAGTGGATCTCCCATGGAATAATCATTTCTAAGGTAATAAGGTACAGTAGGTGGTTCAGCTCTGGTTTTTACAAGTTCCCCTCCTACACTAAGATGTCCCAAGAATATACCCTCTTTCGGAATATTTAATCCGGTCTGGATTTTGATTTTATCATCAACAGGAAGAATTGAGGTGTTGGGTTTGGGAATCCTGTCACTCATACGGCGTGTAAGCTGTTCACCATTTCCTCCGGGTTCATTGTACAGTATACATATAGGGTCAAGAAATGCCAGAAATTTGTAATCCTCTTCATCTGTAGTGTTGGATTTTAACATTCTTCGGGAATGTATCTCTGTTGCATCATCAACTTCAAATTCCTGGATATAGCGCAACTTCCATATTCTTGCAAAAAGATCTTCATCCCCATAGGGCACAAGGACATAGGTTCCAAGACGTACATCCTGCCTTCTGGTTGTTGTTATATACCCTGTAAGAGTTGCATCAGATTCAGTAATTTCCACTGGCTCTATACCAGTTGTTACAATACCATAAGCGTGGTCTGTATCATTAGTATCTACATCTGGTACTTTATATTCCTCAAAATCAAAATCATCGGATTGCTGCGTTTCTTTATTATCGGTCTCATTTTCTTCTTCAGAATCAAATTGTTCTGATGAGAAAGAAAGGATATCCCTGTCTTCAGACATCGGTTTCACTCCAGCGTATATCGTTATATGAGGTGTCAATTCCAGCATTGAACTGTTGTTTTATATATTCACGTTCAGATTTGCGTATTTTTGCTATTGAATCAGCCTTGGATAATGTTTTGGGTATTCCGTTTATAGAAATATCATAGAGGACTTTTCGTTTTATCATGTCTCTTATATTTGCATTTTTGGTAAGTCCATACGGCGATTCAATTTTGAAGATGACATCCATCCAGGGTACATATACCATAAAAAAGGTTAATGAATAATCATCTGCAGGATATTCATGTTCAAGTGTATCCTCTACCAAAGGAGATGTTGTGTTAAGCATTCGCTCGTAGAATTTGTTGGGTTGAATGAACCAGTTAGTATAGGTAATATTTTTATTTTCATCTGCCTCATCATTTTTTAATGAAAGAAGGTTTTTGAAAAACTGGGCATCCATCGTCCAAGGAATACCCCTTATACCGTTTTGTTTCATCGCCTGAATAACCTGAACGTCCTCTGGATTTTTAACAAATCCAATCAGTGGTTTCTGTTTTTTTATATGTTCGTCCATTATGTCAATATAATTTTGAAGTATAGTCTTTGTATGCGGATCATATTGAATCTGGATATCTTCGGATTCCACTACCATCCAGTACATAAGTCGTTTTGGATAGACTGGACCATCCATTATCAATACACCATTATCATCCAGCCCATCAAGCATCCAGTTTATATGTTCAGATTCTGCCAGATAGAGTGCTATATCATGTACCATACGACCAATTCTTTTGTTCAAAAGCCCCGGCTGGATACGTATGATATTTTTACGCCCTGAACCACCATCAAATTCCTCCCATCCCTGTGTAGTTTTTATGGTTACAGTTTCACTGGGATTATAGGTAGCGGCTACAATTGTACGTTTCATATGTAAATCAAGATTAGTAGGTGTAGATGCCAGTGCACAATGACAGAAATCTACAAATAGTCCGCTATCAAATGGAATTGGATTGGTACTGCCGCTGTCACATGCATAGGTTATATTAAATGGATCACTGGATTGAGCTATGGACTCCACATTGACTTTACCACGGTACAGTTTTTCCATTGATTTGAGTACTATATTGCCTTTATATTTTAATTCCTGAAGATAACTAAAAATATCGGTTGTTATTTCGGATTCATCTTCATCTTCTAAAGAAACATCAATATTAGATGCAATCTGGGATATCTCTTTTATATGAACTGGTTCTAAGGTCATGGTTTATAATTGGGATTAATGGATTTAATATATAAATAACTGTAACTTTTATTTTTATAATTCTTTCTATTGATAATAATCAGTATTATTTGTTTTCAATACCAGTCATATATCCAAAGGATAATTACCCCACCAGTTGTATATTATCCAGCCTGATTAAAAAGTTAAATTAAAAAATGTAAATTATATTTTTAAAACTGCTTATATAAGAAAACCTATATCTACAAATTTAGAGGTTATATCTCAAAATTTAAATATTTTTACAATATGCACAAAAAGCATCGAGGTTTTCATTATGGAAAGCTATCAAACATTTCTTATTATGCTTGCTGTTTATCTGGCAGCACTTGTATCGATAGGATGGTATTTTACAAAAAGACAAAAGTCCATAACGGATTTCTGGCTTGCCGGCAGAAACATAGGGTCAATAGGAGTAGGATTTTCTGCTGCTGCATCATGGCTCACAGCTGGAGCTTTACTTTCTGTTATAGGACTTTATCTGTTAAATGGTATGGGTTCGATATGGGGATTTGTTGTACCCAATATCCTCGCTCTTTTAATAATTGCAATCCTTGTCAGCAGAATCAAACATCTTCCCGCCATTACCCAACCGGAACTGCTTGAACAACGATACAGCAGTGCTATACGTGCCCCTGTGGCTGTCATTATTACAATTGTAATGATTCTTTTTGCAGTTGCTGACATCAAAGGGTTTGCCCTTGTTCTGGAAGTTTTCTTTGGTTTAAGCCCTATTTATGCAGCCGCCATTGTCGCAATTGCTGTATCAATATATGTCACCCTCGGTGGGCTTTCTGCTGTTGTATGGACAGATGTCCTTCAGTTTACATTTCTATCACTATTTGTTATATCCATGGCTATTGTCACCGTCGGAGCTGCCAGTTCAGGTGCATTTGAAGCATCTTCTGCAATGACAGTATCAGACGTCTTTGGTAATGTTAATTCATCCTGGTGGAATCCTTTCTCTGTGGGTATACCATTTGCACTTATATTCCTGATTGCAATAATACCCGGATGGATAACCGAACAGGATCCATGGCAGAGAGTCTGGGCTGCAAAAGATAGGAAATCAGCAAGGTTTGGAATGACACTTGGAGCGTTCCTTATTACTGTTGTATTTGCTGCCTGTGCCGTTATCGCACTGGGGCTGAATTCACTCTATCCAGGAATTGATGCAGCCGGTTTTCCTGCAGGAATGGCAAGAGCAGAAACCGCTCTTTTGCAGTTTATAAACAGTTCATTTTCAACTTTTGTAGTTGGGCTCAGTGCAATAGGGCTTGCTGCCGCTGCCATGTCATGTACCGATACCTTTGCAACCTCTGGGGCTTCCTGTGTATCCCGCGATATTTACCAGAGATTTATAAAACCCGATGCAACAATGAAACAGATGCGTGTTGTTAACAGAATAAGTGTACTGTTTATTGTTGCATCTGCAACTATAATATCGTTTTATATTACAAGTATCCTTGATGCTATACATATTGCAACATATATCGCAAGCGCATCCTATTTCTTCCCGTTAATGGGAGGAATTTACTGGAAAAGAGCAACAAAAGAAGGTGCTATTGCAGGTCTCATTGTGGGAGCTATAGCCCAGATTACACTCACTGTGATAGACCTTGCAAACACTGGTTCTATGGCTCAGCCGTATCTTCAAACCATACATCCGATTCTTAGAAGCCATGGTGTA
>NZ_JAHENT010000046.1 GCF_018609725.1 Methanohalobium sp.
TAGTATATTATCAGTTATTAGAAAATTGAAGCAAGAATCAACATACCTTATGTGGAAAAACCACAAAAAACATCTAAAAATGTATTACTGGAAAGAAAATACTCTATGGAGTGATGGATACTTCTGTTGCACAATAGGAAACGTAAGCAAAAAAACAATTACAGAATATATACGCAGTCAAGGTTGATATTCGGATTAGACGGTATTCATCCCTTTGTTTCATTTCAAAGAAATGAAACTCGCATTAAATCTACGATTTGATGCAATGCTAAAGACATAAGGGTTTTCTACCTTCTGTTATTATAAAATCGAATTTTCTCAGTCCGTGAAGTTTACCTGTTGGTATTTTCTTCTCGGGTCTGATACCTTTAGTCTGCTGATAATCACCAAGGGAATGAGGCGGCATCCCAGGGTGACTACTGTTGTATTCTCCGGTATCGTTTACTGGATTTTTCCTATCATGTTCTACCCGCATCCAGTGGTCTGGTCAACCAGAAACCTGTTTTATAGAGAAACAAGCTCCTTCCCCCACATTGAAGCACATCGTGCTTCAGTTAGGGAGGGGTAGTTGACGGTTAACAGAGCTTGTACTGGATTTTATCATAGAACCTGTATATAGAACTTTTTACAAACCGGGCTGGTTGGTCAGCTTTTGTAAGTGTTACTACATGGTTTTCATGTATCTTATAAGTATGCTGACCATCAATAACCAGTATTGCTTCTTTTTCAGGTATGGTTGTTTCAACATTGATTACGCAATTTGCAGGTACCACCAATGGGCGTGATGACAATTTAAAGGGCGCAAGTGGAACAATTAAAGCTGCATTAACACGTGGGTCTATTATAGGTCCTCCTGCACTCATAGCATAGGCAGTTGACCCTGTAGGTGTTGAAAATACTATACCATCCGACCTTAACTCTTCAAGTTCGTAATCATCAATCTTTACTTTGGTGGTAAGTATTTTTGCAGGTCTACCTGTCATCAGGACTATTTCGTTGGTTGCCGGTGGAAGTATATCACCGTTAAGCGAGACCCCCAGCCTTATCTGTTCATTGTATGTAAATCCATGTAAAGCTTTTTCAACCGTCGAAAGCGCTTCCTCGGGATCTGTATCGACCAGAAAACCCACTTTACCCATGTTGATACCCAATATAGGTATCGGGTCATACATTCTGGAAAGTGTTAATAAAACTGTACCGTCACCTCCTACAACAATTAGAAATTCAACTCCGGTATTACGCATGTCTTCGATTGCTTCTATTCTAATAAAATCATCTTCAATACCAATCTCTTTTGCAGTATTTGGTGAAACAGCTATTTCTACTACAGAACTAAATTCGTCTATAATAGACTTTGTCATTTCAAGAGCGCCTTCATGATCCAGTCTTGAAACCAGCCCTATTTTTTTTATCTTCAATTTAATTTATTCCTCCGGTAAGTTTCAATAATTTGTCATGTACAATCCCATTGGACGCTATCATATATACATGATAAATAGAATTATCCTGTAATTCAATCGAGTCCGCAAAACCATCTGTAACTCTACCACCGGATTCATCCACTATGAATTTCCCGGCGGCTACATCTGTCAATCTCAAAGACCCTCTTACATCAACAAATGCATCGAATCTTCCTGATGCTACATAACAGATTTCCAGTGACACACAGCCAAGAATTCTCATCCTCCTTATATTTCGGGACAAATCAACTGTGTGTTCCACATGAAGACGATATCCATAAACACTGGCACAGCACTCATTCAATTCCGACTTTTTAGATGGTGATATACGTTTACCATTTAAATAGGCACCTTTACCAGATTCTGCATAATATACGTCTTTGCTTGAAATATTTTTTACATATCCAGCCCAGATATATGAAAGGTCAGGACTACCGATTGCGATGGATACACTGTAAAATGGGATACAAAATGAAGCGTTATAAGTTCCGTCAATAGGGTCTATAATAATTGTAAATTCAGGATTGTTACCTAATATTTTTACACCCATTTCTTCACTTATTATCCTCATCGACCTACCATCTTTTTTAAGCACTTCTATTATCGCTCTTTCAGCGATGTCATCAATTAATTTTGTATCCGTCCCGTCTGCACCTGTGTAAAGAGTTTCGTAAGCTTTTTGAGTGCCTAAAAGGTCTTTAACCGCAGTTTCTACTGATGAAACCGCATGATTACAAAGGTCAAAAAAAGAAAAATAGGAAACCATAATAATACTAATTATTTGGTTCCAATTCCCATTGCTTTATTTGTTTTGGATTTGGATTTGTCAGCATCCTTTTCAAGTTCACACATGGCCCTTATTGCATCAATGTTTTCTGGAACAACATCTGCTTCCTGGTGTACTGCCTGTAATAGATAGAGTTCACCCTCATAGAAATCAATGGAATCCTCCCAGATGCAGTTTTCCCACATGTCATTTCTCGGACGACCGAGGTCCCTTGCAAGTTCCATAGTTTCTGATGTTGAAGTTATACCTGGTTCAAGGTAATGCATTCTTGGATTTTCTGCAAGCAGGTTTTTGATGTCGTCTGCACTGCAGTCATTTTTCAACTCCATATTAACAGTATGAATGTGCATCATGGTATTTGGTACTTTAACAGCCATTGTAGAGATATCAATACTTGGTATGACTGACTGGACGTCAGGACCATGATGAGATGGGAGTTTTACAGGGTCTGCTACAATTGAATTGATAGGACCTTTTTTGATATCCGACGGGTCAGCTGCTCTACGAATCAAAGTAACCCTGCATTTTTTGACACCATATTCCCTGTCTATATTGGATATTAGCCTACAAAGGGCTGTTGTATTACATGAAACCACGCGTGTGTAATCACGACCTATTGCGTCATTATAATTGGAATCAGCGTTGAATGAAAAACCTGCAACTTCGTGATCTTCTCCACCCTGCCAGATTGCTTTCACTCCTGCTTTTTCATAAAGTTCCTTATTCTTCTCCCCCACTCCTTTGGGAGTGGCATCTACAATTACATCTGCCTCGTTAACCATGTCCTCAACAGTACCGGCAACTTTTATACCGCCATCTTTCATTTTAGATGTTTTATCCGATGGTGTATAAACATTGTAACCCATTTTCTGTGCCATTACAGCTTCATAATTGGGTTTTGTTTTAGATATACCTATAAGTTCCATGTCTTCCTGTTGATGTATTGCATCTGCCACTCGTTTACCTATCGTTCCGTATCCGTTAATTCCAACTTTTACTTTGTCCATAATCTAAAACCTCTTTAATTTATATATTCAATAGTATTTCTAAAACACTTAACTTTTCCCCACTCTTATAATTGTGCCCCATAAACCAGATTAAAAATAGGACATGTTATCTATGAGCAGATATAAGATTATCAGAAATATTTACACTTAAGTTTTTCCTCAGTTCCAAAAAAGCTTTATTTAAAGTTCTAGAAAAATATAGAATCCGTTCCAATTCGGATTCTCTAAACACAAGGCGGGGTTTTACGTGGCAGATATAGAGACAAGCGAAAGATTAGGAAGAAGTCTTGGATTTTTTTCCACATTTGCAATCGGAACAGGCACCATGATAGGTGCTGGTATTTTCGTACTCCCAGGTATGGCTACTGCTGCAGCAGGACCTGCAGCCATTCTTTCATTCATATTTGGTGGGTTAATAGCAATGGCTACTGCTATCAGTGCTGCAGAGCTTGCAACTGGAATGCCCCGTGCAGGTGGAAGCTATTATTTTGTGAGCAGGGCAATGGGTGCAGTTTTTGGCACTATAATCGGTATAGGAGCCTGGATAGGACTTGTATTCAAGGGTTCCTTTGCACTTGTTGGATTTGGTGATTATTTTTATACCCTCTTTTCATCGCCAGTACTGATAACAGCCACAATAATCGGACTTCTACTGCTATATATAAATTATAAAGGTGCAAAAAGCAGTGGGTTTCTTCAAAACGTAATTGTAATTATACTGTTTATCATACTTTCAGTTTTTATTATAAAAGGGGCTTTTATAATAGACCCGACCAAATATCATCCTATTGTTCCATATGGTTATAGCTCCATATTCACCACCACTGGACTGATTTTTATATCATATCTTGGTATCATAAAATTGGCTGCAATTTCTGAAGAAGTAAAATACCCTTCAAAAAACCTTCCAAGAGCCTTTATAGGATCAGTTGCAACTGTGATAGTACTTTATACAGGTATAATGGTAGTGGTTAATGGTGTTCTTCCATTTGAAGATGCTGTGAATACTGAAACACCGCTTGTAGATGTAGCAGAGGTAATGCTGGGACCCACTGGACAGATAATTATAATACTCGCCGGTCTGCTGGCAACTCTTTCTACAGCCAATGCCGCGATAATGTCATCTTCAAGATTCCCTTTTGCAATGGGTAGAGATGACCTTGTACCACATTGGTTTATTCATATACATGGAAAATACAACACACCCTACAGGGCTATAGTAATTACTGGATTGTTAATGGTTATTCTTTTATTTGTATTCAATGTAGAACAACTGGCAAAACTTGGAAGTGCATTCAATATACTGGTGTTTGTTCTTGTCAATCTATCAGCCATAATCCTTAGAAGAAGTGCTGTAAACTGGTATAAACCTGCATTCAAAGACCCTTTTTATCCTGTCACCCAGATTTTTGGTATTGCTGGAAGTCTTGTATTACTTCCGGTTATAGGAGTTTTACCCTTCATTTTTGCAGTAGCTGTTATTATTGCAGGCTTCATCTGGTACAGTGCCTACGGAAAAGCTAAAGCACTTCCCAAATATAACCTCTTAGATATGATTGAGTCCAGTAGAATTACAAAAGGCCACAAAAGGATGAAAATACTGGTTCCAATAGCAAACCCTGAACATGAAAATGACCTTGTCTACCTATCGGAGAATATAGGTGATGATATCCTCGGATTGCATGTAAGAAAAGTCCCAAACCAAACAAGTTTACAGGCTGCCCGAGATGAATATCATGAACATAAACCAGAGATTGACAGTTTACTGGAAAACCAATTTAGACGATGCTCTGTAATGGATGGTTGTGAACACCAATATATAGTAGCCTTTGATCATGATGTATCCAACTCCATAATAGAGCAGGGAAGAATTGAAAATGTAGACCTTATCGTTATTGGTTGGCACGAAGGGTACAGTTTCATAGGGGATATCGCTGAAAAGGTATTGTCCTGTGCACAAAAAGATATTGCAGTTTTAAAAGGTAAATTACCAAGTAACATCAACAGTATAACAGTGGCATATAATAACAAGGAAAATTCCAGATATGCTCTATACCTTGTAAAGCAGTTTGCAAAACGTACCGGTGCCAAAATTAAACTCGTTCGTGTAATTAATCCTGACCTTGAAGAATACCAGAAAAACAGAGAAACTGAAATGATAAAAGAGACAGCACAGGATGATGAGCTTGAATTTAAATATGAAATAAATGAAAGTTACCATATAAAGGAAGCTATCATTGAATCAGCAAAGAAAAGCGACCTACTGGTTATTGGAGATTCCAGCCAGAGGTTTAGTAAAGCTCTTCTTGGTACACTCTCACAGAACATTGCTCAGGATTGTGATATACCAGTTATGATTGTAAAAAGGTATAGACCTATTACAAAGGAGAAAATACCATATTACTGCAGATTAAAATTTTTGAAAAAAAAGTTGTTCAAAATGTTGGGGAGATAATCCCTGTACATTTTTCAACTGTTTTGAGTAATAATAGATTCTCCCTTTGAAAAATCAACTTCTTTTATAGTTCCTTTTATAGTTTTTTTATCCCCAAAGATTCCTGTAAGTTCTATATCACCATCGTTGTTGACCATTCTGGTAACAGATTCCATAATAACTTGTCGTTCATCACCAGTTTCAAGCACTACATTGAGTTCACACATGTATATTCACCTTTTAATTATTGTTCGTTTACCAGTTTTGCAATTGTACATCCAGTATCAAGACCCAAATCCGATGCCACACTTTCACATTTTGTTTTTAGCAAATAAGCAGTTGGACCCAGATTATATTCTGAAAGTGTCTCATAATTTGCCATTCCCTTACTTATAATAAGGGATGCATTATCAAATGCTTCAAGAAGTTCATATGGTGCGTCCTCAAAATTTACACCTATTGCATTTGAACCTGTTGTAAGTAAATAATCTACTTTTTTATCAATTTCGTAATCATATACATCATCCAGTGTTGCATCATTTAGTATAGGTGCACCCCTGACAACCAGTGTAATATATCCACCCAATTTTTTAATTATATCAAATACTATTGTATCGAGTAATATTTCACCACTATTATCTGCAACGTAAACTACATTATCAAGCATTTCAAACATTGATGATGTATCATCAACATCAAGTCCTTTTTCAAAAGTCTGTTTAAATGTTTCATCAAATATTTCTGGAGCCACATCAAAACCCACCACCCCAAAATCAAAAGTGTTTCCTATTACTGATGCAAGTACGCTTCTTCTAAACAGTTCTTTATCACTTACATCATCATTATAAACTCTTTTTTGTGCAACCGGGAATATATCTTCTGCTGTTTTGTTGCTCAATTTCTTCAATTCAAGGTAGGGGTCTTCATCACCAAGAACTTCATAAACTTTCTGATGTACAGCTGTTGAAATTTCTCCAGCAGGTCTACCTGGTTTATAGGTTCTATTAAGTTCATCAATGCCTTTCATAACTGCTTTATGCAACAACTGTTCATCATCTGTTGATAATTTAGCTTCATAATGCACTCTTGTAAGCAAACAATGTGCACATCTTGGGTTAATCTTCATGTTTTATCCTTCTGTTTTTAAATAATTAATTTTTTTTAGATATTGTTATGAGAATATCAAACTGTATTAGAAGATATAGGGCAATTATTCTGATGGTATTTATAATATCATTTATTCCTGTTATATAGGCTGTGCCTTCAACTGCCACATCCCACATTAAAGTAAATCCTGTAAATAATCCAGATGGTGCAGTGATTCTTATAATCGACGGGTTGAGCTTATCCTACATATATCCTGAAATGACACCTGAAAATATAGATGGGGTTGAAACCAGAAAACCTGTGTTAAAAAATTGGCTCTGTAGAAACCCTATAGAAACCGCCATCAATCAGCAAATTCTAACAAATTAAATCAATACTGGATATTTTGGATATTAATCAAGAGCTACTTATTGCTAACGGAAATCCAAGTCCTGTTGAAAAATATTTAGATATAAAAATTAAAACCCTAAACAACAAAAAGTGAAGCTGGTTCGAAATGGCAAAACTGTTACTACTGCATCAGATGATAATGATATATTCTATGAAATAGAATCGGGTCATAATTACAAAATTATAACGGGCAACAAGTTTAATTCTAAAAAAATCACTTTTAACACCGACAAAATTGTGGATTTTGCATCTAACACCGATAAAGATTCTGGAAATGAACTCATATAACCAATATTAAATAATTGGAATTGTGCTGATTTTTTTATAAATATCATTAATATAATGGGAATTCTTAAAATAATAA
>NZ_JAHENT010000047.1 GCF_018609725.1 Methanohalobium sp.
ATCATACTATAATCCATCAATGATGCATACCGTAGGGCTCGCGGGAATCAACGGCTGTGGAGATGGTACCTCTACGACCGGTCACGGTATCAGTTCGCAAGTACCGTCCATGAACCAGCAAATGTTCAACCTCGTCAAAGGTTGAGGCTCTCAAGGTTCAAGAGAACCTCACGAGTTTACTCGTGGAAGAGCAGTCAGGCAAAGGTTATTTATATATTATCAGAAACTGAAACCCAATACAATGACGCTTTGGACAGTTGTAAGTGCTCAGAAATCAAAATTTAAAGTAATGCCTATAAAAAATAAAAAAAAGGTTCCTATTTTTCTGGGTGAATTAATACTTGGAGATACATCTGCTGGCCCTCGCCCCCATAAATTCAAGGTTTATAAAGAGGGCAAAGGAGAATATCGCTCACCTGAGGAGTTTGTAGACCTTCTCAGAATGTCTAACCGAATTATGGTAGTAAATGGTGGATATGGTGAGCAGGAATTTGATTTTTTTGAAATGCTTAAAGGTTATCAATTAAAAGGCGAATATGTTAATGCATGCAGACATTGTCTTTTGAAAAACAGATTCAATTTTGTGAATAAAAAATCGATAAGGTATCACAATGAATTGATATGTGAAGATTGTGCAAAAGAGGAACTTGAAAATGCTCTTAACAATGCACAATACAGATACAGCGAAGAAGCAATCGAACACTTGAAACAACTTTTATTAAAAACAAGAGATTTTGACCGCACTCTTGGAATGCTAAATCCTGAAACGATTGATTCGGATTTAACCAGATATGATACAATAGAGTCCAACCCTGATGTTAGCACCATAAAAATCGATGATATACCAATAAATAAAAAATTCAAACAACATCTTCAGAAAAAATCCGAATATCTTCTCCCTGTACAATCATTATCGGTACAAAAAGGATTGCTGGATGGTAACAACCAGCTTGTTATGTCTGCTACAGCAACGGGCAAAACTCTGATAGGTGAACTGGCAGGAGTTAACAACGTTTTGAATAAAAGAGGAAAGATGCTTTTTCTGGTTCCACTTGTTGCACTGGCTAATCAGAAATACGACCAGTTTACAAAGAATTATTCACACCTTGGTATTAAAACTTCAATAAGAGTCGGGAGTTCACGTATCAACACCTCCAAAACGGCATCCATGCGTACGACACTGGATTCGGATATAATAGTAGGTACCTACGAAGGACTGGATTATGTGTTGCGAACCGGTGATGCCGACAAACTCGGAAATATCGGGACAGTGGTTATAGATGAAGTTCATATGCTGGAAGATGCTGAACGCGGCCACCGGATTGATGGTTTGATATCCCGGTTGAAATATACCGTACCTGAAGCTCAATTTATATACCTTTCAGCTACAGTGGCAAATCCTGAATGGTTCTCCCAAAAACTTGGAGCTTATCTTGTAGAATATGAATACAGACCTGTTCCGATAGAAAGGCATCTAGTGTTTAGTGATGACAACAAAAAGGTCAACCTAATCACCAAACTTGTAAAGGATGAGTACAGCCAATATTCGTCCAAAGGTTACAGAGGACAATCCATCATATTTACCAATTCCAGAAAAAATTGCCACAGAATATCCGATGCTTTACCCATGAGTTCAGCAGCATATCATGCAGGGCTTACCGGTTATGAACGAAAGAAAATAGAAAACAAGTTCCAAAACGGTGAACTTCCAGCAGTAGTTACTACAGCAGCACTTGCAGCAGGTGTAGATTTTCCAGCATCACAGGTTATTTTTGAATCTCTTGCTATGGGTATTGACTGGATAACAATGCAGGAATTTCTTCAGATGCTTGGACGTGCAGGAAGGCCGGATTATCACGACCGTGGAATAGTGGTTCTTCTGGCTACACCTGATAAGAACTATACAGGTGAACAGAAATTAACAGAGGATGAAGTTGCCATACAACTGTTAAAAGGTGAAATGGAACATACCGGTGTGGAGTATGGTGAAGACGAAAATATGGAAGAAATACTGGCATCTTCAGCCCTGACAACATCAAAGAATGATTTAAAAGCAATTCACAAAAAACTTATTGGCGGATATGGTTTCAGCCAATTTTTCAATCATTTAAAAAAGTATAAGTTCATAAATCAGAAAGGTGAAAATATATACCTGACAAAATTTGGTAAAATAGCATCCAGACATTTTCTCTCAGTAACCAAAGCTTTTCTTATACGTGATGCTGTTTTAGCTGGAACCGAACCTATTAACATTGTAACCAACCTGGAATTTTTCGATTCCGTTTATTTCAAGCACGCATCCCGGATATCACGAACATTGAAAGTAAATCTTCCTGCACGTGTTTTTCAGGGGGGTACAATTGATATATTGTTTGAAGGGGAAAACCTGTCAAAACTGGATGAATCCCTGCAGGACCAGATATATGAATTTGCTGAGGATTTTCTGACATGTAACTGCAAGGACTCTCCATATTGTGGTTGTCCAGAACATAAATTTTCATCCAAGTTAATAAGTTTAAGAGCTGAAGGCAATGACCCTGAAGGAATTATAAAACAGCTTGAAATCCGCTATGGTATAACCGCTTATGTGGGAGATCTTTACGATTATCTGGATGATGTTATCAGAAACCTTGATGCAGTGGAACAAATGGCAAAAGCATATTCAAAAAAGGATATAGCAAAAAACGCCTATATGTTGAAAAGGAAAGTTGAAGGAAGTGGGTAAAATGTGGATATGTTATGGATAAGCGAAAGTGATTAAAATAATGCAAACACATTACCAGACAAATCAGGATAATCAATTTAGGGATATCTAATCATGGCTGAAGATAATAATGAGGGCAAAAAGAAGGTAACCGTTGAATTTAAAAAGGCGGACGATTTTAAGCAGGCATATGCTATTGGTGCAGTAGGCGGACACAGTCCATATGATTTTCGAATAGGTTTTTATAATGATTCTCAGAAAGGGTTTGGACAACAATCAGATTCACGTGTTATAGAAAGAACACTCGAAACGGAAGTAATACTTTCACCAATGGCAGCCTACGAGCTCTCAAAATGGTTGAACCAGCATATTCAAGAATATGAAAATTTATTTGGACCCATCAGCAGACAGCAGGCTCAGAAAACAGAGAAAAATGAAAACAAGTCTGATAGTTCTGAATTACAGGGTTATATGTAAATAATAATATTATCTTTAAACGACATTAATCAATAAAAGTGAGGCAATAAATTGTTCCCAAATAAAAAAGTTCACAAATTACTCGGATCTAAGGTACAGGTTGAAATGAAAGGCGACCTCCATCAACTTGAAGGCGTTCTTGAAAGTGTGGATGATTATCTCAATCTACATATTGTGGAATCTGTTGAAATAGCAAATGGTGAACGCCTCAGGTCACTCGGTTCAGTAGTATTAAGAGGTAACAACATCGTTTTACTGGCACCTGTTGAAGATTAATAAAAAAAGATACAGGATATTATGGAACCTGAAGAACTGGCTTTAAAAGTAATAAAAGAACATCCAGAGGGGATATATCAGAACCAGCTCTGGAAAGAGATGAATATAGACAGTCGTAAGTGTTCAAGGATTGTGTCAAAACTGTTGAAAAAAGGATTAATAATCCGTGAATCAGCGACTTCAAAGGGTTCAAGAACTTACCTTTTAAAAAGTGCTGAAGAACCAAAACCATCCTATGAGATGCTTTTGTCAGGAAGTATGTTCTCACCTTGTGCAGGATGCAGGCTGGCATGTGAACCAGAGTTTTGTGAATATCTGACCGAATGGATTGTGAAACTGGATGAAGAAGATGAAACATCCCAGTCAGAAGCACAATGTTGAATCTCAAATCCAGTAAAAATCGAAAGTTATATATAGGTGTGTGGTAATTGTGTATTCCCGCACCGAAACAATCCAATTTGCTCCGGTAGTGTAGTCGGGCCAATCATTTCGGCCTTTCGAGCCGAAAACATGGGTTCAAATCCCATCCGGAGCATCTAAAATTTTTTATAATCCCTCAAATATTACTATTAACTCTTTAACCATATATAGTACATCTTTTTTTGAGAATTTTTATTTAGGAAATATTACCTTGAATACTAAGCAAGTTTGCTAGTTTCGGGATAATCAATATCTTTATTATAGTCATTTTTTAACCGTAAAATTGATTAATAATAATATCATTTATTATTATCAGATAATAAAATGAAGGCTGGAGATGTTCTAAAAACACTAAGAATAACAAGACCTACATTGTATAGATATGTGAACAACGGTTATATCAAACGAACACTATTACCAAATGGTCAGTATGAATATGATGATGAATCAGTTTATAATTTCCTGAATAAAGACGTG
>NZ_JAHENT010000048.1 GCF_018609725.1 Methanohalobium sp.
ATCAGTGAAAGTTGTAATAACATTGGTTTCAAAATTAAGACGGTGATCAAATCCATGCAGACCGATTTGGATGTCACTATAAAAACTTGGATCGGGATGCTGAATTTGCATACCAATAGGATAGCGAAGTTTTGTAGCCCCATCATCAGTTATTATATTTTGACCGAGCAGATAACGAACTCCAGTGTAATATCCGGTTTCAACAGAAGCGGAATAATCAAATGTTTGACCACTCCCAATCAGCGGGAACAACAGTACGATAATAAAAATTAAATGTTTCATGGCTTTGAATTTAAACATTTGCAAAACACAAAACACCTAAATACAATATTTATTATTTTTGTAGAAAATAAAAATTTAAGTATATGGATTATAAAAGTAGAAGAGACGAGCTTGCCAGTCAATTAGAACAGGCACAAAAACAGTATGAGCAACTTGGCAATAGTATCGAACAGATTAAGGGAGCTATTGCCATCCTTGATGAACAATTGAGAGAAGAACAGTCTCAAAAGAAAGAAGAATCAAAAGAGAAGTCTAAGAAAAATGGCTAAGAATCTTGTTGACGAAATATTGCCCATTGGCGGCCTTGACAGGGACAGCGATCAGAAATACATTAAGAAAGGAGACTATCGCAATCTTGTTAATGGTATAAAGGTTGGTGATGCTAATTATGGCGTTCTAAAACCCATCAAGGGTACAGAATCTATTGATCTTAGTAACGGGACAAACATTGGTTCTTACTCACAAATTAAGATTGCTGGGTCGGTGTATGATCAGGCCAATAATGGGATTGTTTTATTTGTGCAAACCTATGATGGTAGTTGGCATAAAAGTATTGTAAGATATAAAGAGGATGGTACAAAAGAGGGGTTGGTGGTGGACAATGCCAACCTCAACTTTGACACTAAAATAGAAGAGGCTAAAATATTTGGTGATTTGTTGGTTTGGCAGGAAAGGGGGCGACCTGCCCAGATTATTAATATGGCAGATGCAAAGGCAGGAACGGTTACGTATAACAGTGAAGAAAAACTTTCTCTTATAAAGAAGCCTCCTTTGTATGAAATTGATTTTGCCTATGGCACTGATTATAATTTCGGTGGTTCTCATGTATTTGACAAAATGTTTCAATTTCGTCAAAAGTATATATATAGAGACAGCCTTCCTTCAGTATATGGTATTACAAGTAAAATAGCTTATTCTAATGACATTTTCCTCTTTAAAGACAGTGCAGTACAGAAAGACGATACGGATAACTTCATTGATATAAAATTCAATTCAGGTGATAGTACAGTAGACAAAATTGCAATTGCTGTTCGGGAGGGTAATATAGGAAATTGGTTTCAGGTTGTTTCTATTGACAAGGATAATCCTGAGAATGTTATTGATCCCGCTACCATAACTCCCGGCACTGATGTTAGTGATGGAAGCAGTGTTACTTATGAGACTTCTTTAAGTGACAACACGGAATATTATTATAGATTTTATAATACAGGTGGTTATGTTTCTGTTGCCAATGAAGAGATTTCTAAACCCTATGAATTTATACCACTCAACTCTGATTCCATAACCAATTATATGAATAGAGTGGTTTTTGGTCAGAATGAGGTGGATTATTCGGATGTGGATATAAGTGGAGTAGATTTTTCTCCTAATTACCAAGCCCTTCCTTCACCAACTACACAATCCATAAATTCAACACAAAACTCTGCTGCGGCAAGTAATGTTGATAGCACAACGTGGACAATTAGTTCTACATTGGGTTTTGATTTGAGCGTGCTTCCACAGATTTTGTATAAGGGTAGTGTGATTAGATTGAGGGCCTACAACTTAGTTGAGTGGGATGTTTATGATGATACAGGCACTTTTGCTTATTCAGATTCACAAGAGTTTCCTTTGTCTACGGAGGTTGACGAGAGTGGTGAATTTGAAGTTACACTTAACCAAACTGTATCAAGAGATTATTTTGGCAATAATATATTGAGCTTTATAACAGATATAAATAGTTCGACAAACTATGACAGTTTTAATTATAACGACAATTCCAGTAATGCTTATTATGGATTATTAAGAATATTTTATAAGAAAGATATAACTGTGTCGTCTGGTTATTCTGTTCAGAATGTTACATACACTAACTATGAGAATACAGTTAATGCTGACCTTATAGAAGCCAACCTTTATTCAACTCTAAAAAGGGGACGATATTACAAGGGAGCCGTTCAGTATATAGACAGATATGGACGGGCAGGAGAGCCTAATGTATCAAGCGACTGTGAGTTTTTTATTGAAGACACCACCGGCACTTCTAATGATGGGGTTGTGAAAGTTGATGTGTCTGGTCTTGATAACGTGTCTATACCTGATTGGGCGTATTATTATAGATTTTTAATTTCATATCAACCACAACATTTTGTGCAAGTTCCTGTGTTGTATGCAGACAGGTATAGGGATGACAGTGGAGAAGAAGATGGCAATGTGGCTCTCCTGATTGGCTTTACTGTTGACACACTTAACGATTCTATCAATCAACAAATAGAAGAATATGAGAATCAAGTAGAAACTCTTGAACAGCAAAAAGATGAACTTGGCTCTGATTCTGATAAAGGCATACCAGGACTTCAATTTAAGCAATTCTGGCAATACCAAATAGAAGGCAAGGGAGAAAAAGAAGAACGTAGGAGGCAACAATACAATGAAAAAATCAAAGAACTTGAAAGAAAAATAGAACTTAAAAAACAAGAGCTTGGTAATTCAGAGAAAAAAGCACTTGCCAATCTTAAACAATATGTTATAAATGATAGTGATAGAATCAGGATTATTCACAGTAATGTAGGGTCTTCTACTAACACACTAAACCAAGTTATTGACCTTCCAATACTGGATGTAGTGGATGCCAACTATGAGTTAGAAAGCGAACAATATGTAGAAAAAGCAGGTTTGTGGCTAAAAACAATAGCTCCCAATGAGGACAACTTCGATATGTTAGAGTTGGATAAAACAGGAGGAGGTCAGTGGCAAAATTGTCTCATTGAAATATATAGGCCCTCTTATACTAATTCTACGAATAGATTTTATGCCATCGGAGATATTTATAATGTATCTAATCCCGGAACTGGAACACAATCCCATCAGAGTATAAGCCATACGATAACGCCTGTCAATTCCTATCTTAAATTTCAAACCATGTATCAGGGTAGCTCTTCCGATGAGAAAGGCAGTGAAATTAGTATGTGGATTGAGGACTCTCATGTCACTCATGCTTTTAGAAGTGATTATTATAATTTAGGCAGAGCCTTTATAAAAACAGATATAGAAAAAGGCATAGAACATGAAAGTCTTGTCTATACTAATCCTTATTTTGAAGGGACGCAAATAAACGGTCTTTCACAGGCTGATTATAATAACGTAGTTTATCTTCCCAGCGAAAATGGTAAAATATATAGTTTGAGAAATCAAGGTGGTATTTTAAAGGCCATACAGGCCCATAAAATAACAAGTTTTTATAATTCACAGAACCAGATATTGGGCAACCGGCAGGAACTTAAATCCAATATGGGCTCGGTTCATCCCAAAAGCATAGTGCAATCACCCCGGGGATATATTTACGGGTTTGACCTGTATAATTCAACCCCGTGGAGAGACACCGGCAATGGAGTTCATCAAAT
>NZ_JAHENT010000049.1 GCF_018609725.1 Methanohalobium sp.
AATGGGAATGTCCTGACTGCAAAACGACACATGATAGAGACATCAACGCATCAGTTAATATTAAGAAATTCGCGTTGGATAAACAGAATCTAATAGGCATTACACCTTCGGGATGAGGGGTAGAGCCTGTGGAGTTGTGTTCGTTAGAACAAACTATGAAACAGGAAGCTCCTCCCAAAAAGGAGGAGTAATTCACTCTATTGGTTTCAACACCATTCATCATATTTATTGTAAAAAAGGAAATTGCTATCAGGTTGATATAATGGTTAAAACTCGTCTTAGAGATTTTATAGTAACAGAAGATGACTGGATTTTTGCAGTGGCGGATTATTTTCATCCAAACGGTATAAGGTCAATTCTCAGGTACGTACCTGATAAAAACGGCGACCGCGAGCTGAATGGAATCCGTTACAGGAAATACGATTTTAATGACGCTTTTAAATTCATGCGTGAAAATCGCCCCTCATGGGTAAATGATGTACACATAGTCCCCAAAAATAAATTGAAAAAGGTTCTTTATCCAGATGAACGTATACCTGAACTCGTAAAAACAAACAAAAAAGTTGCATCAATTGTGGAAACACTGGATGAAGCTGGAATCCCGAGAGATAAAATGGGGGTGACCGGTTCACTTTTACCTGGTCTTCAAAAGGACGAATCAGATATTGATTTTATTGTTTATGGTAGTTCATGGTTTGATGCCCGTGATGCAATATATCAGGCAAAATCAAAAGGTGGGTCTATTGAAGAAATAAGTGAGGATATGTGGTTGAAAATCTACAATAAACGCGTACCAGATATACCTTTCGATGAATTCAAACTACATGAAAAAAGAAAGGGTAATAGAGGTATGGTAGATGGTACGTATTTTGACCTGCTTTTTGTGCGCGACTGGAGTCAGATATACCAGCCATTACAAAGAGGGGAGGATACAAAAAGAATGAAAATTGAAGCTCCTGTAACCAACTCGGAATTTGCATTTGACAATCCTGCTGTTTTTGAAATAGACCACGAGACAATAGACCATGTATTTTCATATACCCATACCTATGCAGGTCAGGTGGTTGAAGGAGAAATCATGGAAGCACAGGGTATTGTAGAAGATCTGGGAGATACAAAACGTCTGGTTATAGGTACCTCACGTGAGCCTAAAGGGGAATGGATACGGTCACTTACACTTCTTGAAAAAAATGGTTATATCTAATTTGACATTAGCCTGCTGATTATCCACCGCCTGTGATGTGTGATATATCTTCAGGGGCTTCTGTTCCTTCTTCACCAGGTTTCTTTTTCTCGGCAGGTTTTTCTTTGCTTTTTTCAGTAGTAGTTTCGGTTACTTCCAATAATTCAGGTTTGTAATATAGTTCTTTTTCTTCTATAAGCACCCATAAACCATCTTCATCTTCTTTTATATCAGCCACTTTGCCGACAGTACCGGTATTTATGTATCCGACAGTTGAACCGATTTCTATTAAAGAACCATTGATATCAGTGGCTTTAACTGTTGTCTCATTTTCTGTCTCTGTCAAACTGCTACTCCTTCTAAGTATATTATTAATAAAACTTACTGGATATTGATATCAAATAATACTTTTGATATTTCACATTGTGGTGGTTTAGAGAACTGTACACCTTTATATGTACCACTGATTTCAAGGTTATTGAATTCAGTGGAACCACAGACAATGTCCTGTTCCGGATGAGTTCCTGGTGTTATATCACAGCTTATAACGGTTTTATTTCCTGCAGATACGGCGGCTTTCATTCTTTTAGAAGCCGGATGGTTTTTTGGAAGTACTACTAAGGGGGATTTCAATTCTCTGATAGTATATAATATACTTTTGAGACCCTTTTTGATAACATCACCGGTGGAGAAAGCAGATGCAATTATCAGGTCATGAGGTTCAAGTCCCAGTACTATTTCTTCATTTTGAGTTTCAAGAAAATACTGTCCTTCATGACCTGCTTTTACGATAGCTACTGTTCCATTCTCACCACTTAAAAAGAGTAATTCATTTTCTTTTAAGGAGATATCTTCTGTTTTATTCATTTTAAAAAAATTAAATTTTTTATTTTTCTGTTACATTTTTGGATTTGCAGGAGGGACATTTAACGTTTTTTCCCAGACCTTTGAATTTGTTCCCACAATCATTGCATATATAATCTTTTGTAGGAAGGTCATCGTTTGCATCTACATCATAGGATTCGCCGCAGGTACACATATTGTTCACTCCGTTAACACTTGTATATGTCTTCTGTTTATAGTCTAAAAGTTTTCCGCCTGGAATTTAACTCTGACTAATTTCGGATTTTAACTCACCAAGTGTTGCAATTCTTTCAGCAAATGCATTATGCCTGTGGATACTTTCCTCGTTTATCTGCTTTATTGTGACTACAGAATTGTCGGGAAGATAGCTAAACTTATGAACCACGTTTTTGGCCATTGTACGAACACAATCCTCAACAAATTTTGGTCTTTTGTGAGCGTTTTTAACAATTTCTGCTTCATCTGCCCGTTTTAAAAGTTCATATACACTTGAACTCATGGAGTTTTCAATTATTTCTATGACATCTTCAAGCGATGCATCTTCTTCATCTTCTACTTCTATAGAGATGATTCCACGCCCCCGCTGGTTATGGGTAGCCATAGGAACTTCATGCAGGAATTTTGCAATAGTTTTCTCATCCACACCCAGTGATTCAAGTTCATTATGGGCTTCGTCTCTCATAATCTCCTGTGCACATGGGCATGCTGTTAATCCCACAACTTCTGCTCCAATAAGTTTTTTAACATTAATTTCATTGGACTCTGACCTGAATGCAGTAGATTCAGCAAAAATATCCACCACTTCCTGGCATTCTAATTCTGTTGCAGGTGATTGTCTTTTTATTACATATTCACTTTTCATTCTTACTTCTGCACGTCTTGCATATTCATGGCGGTCAAGCAGGTTTTTTGATACATCTCCGCAAAGCTGTTCTATTTCATACACAGGCATATTAATTACTTTTTCAAGCACTTCATCGATTGCTTCAAAATTGCGTGAAAGGTTAGCCCCTTTAAGACTGGATGGTAGGTCTACAAAGATATCAAATGTTGAAACAAGGACGATAGGGCGTTTATCCTTTCTTTTAATCTCTACAAGTTTCTTGACATCGGTAACACCAACGCGCGTGAGATTTATCGGGACTTTGGGTTTGCCTGCCTGAACATCTGGTAATTGTACAATAGGAAGTTCCATTATATTAACCTCAAAATTAATTGTTAATCAGAATAGAGTATTAATTACGGTTCAATTATTTGTATTTAATATTAAGTTTTCGATAGTAATCGAATCTCGATATGGTTAAGTTTTCAACTGTTTGAACCTATTTATGTATAATTTACCGTTTGTATAATACTGTATTAAGTTATCAGTAAATGTTTTTATTTAATGTATATTTTGTCATTGTTAACTTATTCTAATTTTAAAGTGTTATTAAATCAATTAGGGAAAGGTTTTTATAATTTTACATTTCAGATACTAAAATTTAGTAGAACATAAATAAATTAATTTTTTCAGTTATCAGTATATAATGCAAATAAATCATGCAAATCATAATCAAAAGCCAACTTTAGAAGAAAAATATATATAATTTATATGCAAAGGTTATAACAGCGCCATTAAGGCGACGGAGCGAGGTGACATTATGGAAGAAAATGAAACAAGAAACTTTGTAGTTAGAGATAAAAACGGAAAAGAACACGGTGTATTCACCGGTAAACAACCAAGACAGGCAGCATTAAAAGTAGCAAACAGAGGTAAAGGAACAAAATCCAAACCTGAAACAATCAGGCTCAGAGAACGTGGAACAAACAAAGTACACGTGTTCAAAGGCTGGAAAGATAAAGTAGATGCACCAAAGAACAAACCAGAATGGATGCCTGACAAGATAAACAAACCATTTGTGAAAAAACAGGGAATCGAAAAATTAGAAAAAGCCTAAAAACTTAATGTTTTTATTTATAGTTACCCATTGGCTATGGGTAAAACTTTTTTATCCAATCAAATAAACTATTTTTTATCATTCTTTTTTTGCTTTAGATTCTAATCTGGTTATATTTAACGCAAAAGTTTAAAAATTTAAACTCATCTGGATTTATATATGGAACTTAAAAGGGAAAATGTGTTGATAGAAGCCCTGCCGTATATTCAAAAATTCTACAATTCTATCATGGTAATAAAACTTGGCGGACATGCCATGGTAGATTCTGAAATAATGAACGATATCATCAGGGATATTGTACTTCTTCGTTTTGTAGGAATTCATCCAGTAATAGTTCACGGCGGCGGGCCTGAAATAACGGAAAAAATGGAACGCATGGGAAAAAAATCAGAATTTATCGGTGGCATCCGGATTACTGATGATGAAACACTGGAAATAGCCAGAATGGTTCTTGTCGGAAATATCAATACCAAGATAGTATCTTTGATAGGGCATCATGGGGGACATGCAGTAGGATTATCCGGGAAAGACGGAAAAATGATACTGGCAAGGAAGAAACCCCCTAAAAAGGTAAGAATCAAAGAGATGGAACATGATGTAGACCTCGGATGGGTCGGAGATACTGAAATTGTCAATCCAGAACTTATTCACATATTAACTAATAAGAGCTACATACCGGTAATATCACCGATTGCAATGGATACAAAAGGAAACACCTTAAATATAAATGCCGATGTTGTGGCGAGCGATATTGCGGTATCTTTGAATGCTGAAAAATTGATACTTCTTACGGATGTAACAGGTGTTTTGAGGGATAAAGGCGACCCTTCAACGCGCATATCTCAGATAGCGGTAGAAGAAGTGGAAGAGTTAATTGAGGAGGATGTAATCTCAAGTGGTATGATTCCAAAAGTTAGAAGTGCAGCATCTGCTGTTATAAGCGGAGTTGACAGAGTGCATATTATAAACGGCAGTGTTTCTCATTCATTGTTGCTTGAACTGTTTACAGATACTGGCATAGGAACAATGGTTTATGAAGCGGAAAATAACGAGTAAAAATAGAAACAGGTAAGTCCTGTTTGTCTAATATTATTGCATCATCCTGTCTACAATAAAAGCACCGTATGTACAGTCATCCAGTTTAACTACTTTTTTCCATAATTGGAAACATCCACATGTCTGTTCTTTAAAATCCAAGTCATTAGTATTCTGGGTGATGGAAAATCTGCGGATGGCATTGGCAATATCTTGGTCACATTTGTAACAGTTATGAGGACCGCGTTTGGAACCGGCACCAACCGGGTCAGAGGTAATAATAGTTTCAGGATGTTTTTGTTTTGATTTTTTAAGAACATCCACAATGCTATAGAGCCAGGGAGGTCTATATTGACCTTTTTGCCACATCCATTCAACAAATGTACCCTTTTGAACATTACACAGGTTTATTGAGATATTGTTTGCATAAGGTGCTATATCATCAATAGATTGTATCATATCATCAACTGCTGTACCTTCGGTTATAAAAAGCGGTTTAAGAAGCAGGTAGGCTTTGGTGGTAACATCATTTTCTTCGGCAATTTGTGCGGCTTTAACAAAATCTGAAAACTTAAAACCTTTATTTATGGAATCCCTGCGAATAATGTCGGAACTGGTTTCAAGTCCTATAGCAATCTCAAATTCTGTATCTTTTAGTAAATTCCTGCATTTTACAATTGTATCATCAGTTACAAATTCAGGGCGAGTCTCTGCAACAACCTTGAGTACTCTTTTATCTTGATTCAATGCCTGCAGTATATGTTTTAAAGCGTCTGTAGATACTTCATTTTCATCCAGAAAACTTCCAGATGTATAGATTTTCACCATAAACTCTTCAAGGCTGGATGCTTTTTCCATAGCTTTTTGAAACTGGGATTTGAGGTCTTTATATCCAGGGGGTTCTTGTGAACTGTCATAAACATATCCACACATGGAACATCCACCCTGATTACCCCACCAGCATCCGGATGTTTTGAAAATAATGGTAAGAGTATCGGTTCTCTTACCTTTGTGGTTGTCATAACCTGTCCAGACAGCAGTGGGAACATCAGGTGCAGATGGTTTTATACGTTGTCTGTTTCTAATTTCTGATATTATCTGGTTTAATGGCATGGTATTAACCTTTATTCAAATTCAATAGTTGCAGGAGGTTTGGGTGTTAAATCATATACAACTCTGGAAACTGATCTAATTTCACTGTTAATTCTGGATTCAATTCTGTTAAGGACGTCCCAGGGCAGTTGCATCGCTTCAGCAGTCATACCATCTCTGGAACTGACAGCACGAACGGCAATAATCCATCCATGTACTCTTACATCTCCTTTTACACCAGTACCTTTTCCAAGAAGTGCGGCAAATGTCTGCCATGGATGATATTTTTCAACAAGTTCCTCTTCTACAATGGCATTTGCCTCACGAACCACTTCCAATTTTTCCTCTGTTACCTCATCAATAATTCTTACTGCAAGTCCGGGTCCTGGGAACGGCATGCGCTCGGAGAGTTCCTCTGGTAAATCCAGTGCTTTGGCTACCTCTCTAACTTCATCCTTATACAGGTCAGATATGGGCTCTACAATATCTTTAAACTCAACAACATCGGGTAACCCCCCTACATTGTGGTGGGATTTAATACCACCATCAGATTCAATCCTGTCCGGATAGATAGTACCCTGTATAAGATATTCAGCCTGCTCTTCTTTTGCTATCTCTTCAAAAACTCTTATGAAGGTTTCACCCACTGCTCTTCGTTTCTCTTCAGGATCTTCAACGCCTTCCAAGGCATTCAGAAATCGGTCTTTCATGTCAACTACCCTGAGATTCATATCGGCAAATGTTTCTTTAATTCTCTCGGTTTCTCCTTTTCTCATTAGACCAGTTTCAATGTATATGGGTGCCAGATTTTCTCCTATTGCATTATGTGCAAGCACTGTGCATACCGAACTGTCTACACCACCCGAGAGAGCAATGATTGCCTTTCCGTCGATTTGTTCTTTAATCTTTTCTGTACTTTTCTGAATGAATTTGTCAACTTTTACCATAAGAACAAGCTCCATGAGGTGTTATTATAATCAATCAGTTATTTCTTAATAGGTTCATAAAACTCAAGATTTATAAATCATTATCTGGATGTGACCATTACTATAATTTATTTTAACATAATTTGGATGAAAATTATATATTAATGTAACATCTACACTATAAAAATCCAATTATCCCTTAAAGAAGGATTAAGATATACCTATGTACAAAACTTTGCATAAATACTTTGGTTATGAAGAATTCCGCTCTCATCAGAAGGATATTATAACTGATATTTTGGAGAAAAAAGACACTTTCGTAGTTATGCCTACAGGTGGAGGCAAGTCATTATGCTATCAATTACCTGCACTCCTTATGGAAGGAGTAACAATAGTGGTATCACCGCTTATATCGCTTATGAAAGACCAGGTGGATGAGTTAAGGTCTAACGGCATATCGGCTGCCAATCTTAACAGTACGCTTGGATATCAGGAATCAAATCAGATATGTAATGACCTTTTGTACAACAGAATAGACGTTTTATATATCACACCTGAACGTTTGACTATGTCAAACACCCTCGATTTTCTTGAATCTGTAAATGTCAACCTGTTTGCTATTGATGAGGCTCATTGTATATCTGAATGGGGGCATGATTTCAGACCTGAATACCTTCGGTTGAACATGCTGAAGAAAAAATTTCCTGATATACCATTGATTGCACTTACTGCAACTGCTACACCCAGAGTGCAGAATGACATCATATCATTGCTTGAACTTGAAGATTGTAGAAGTTACATATCAAGTTTTAACCGTGATAACCTCTATTATGAGGTCAGACATAAAAGGGATGCCTACAATCAGATGGTTAGATACCTGAAAACCCACAGGAAATATAATGGTATTATCTACTGTCAGAGCCGTCGTGCGGTGGAAGACCTTTATAATAAACTTAAAAGAGAAGGTTTCCGTGTTTTACCCTATCATGCAGGTTTGCCTGCAAAAATCCGTGAAGAAAATCAGGAGAGCTTTATCAGGGATGATGTACAAATTATTGTGGCTACCATTGCTTTTGGTATGGGTATAAATAAACCCAATGTACGTTTTGTAATTCATTACGACCTTCCGAAAAATTTGGAGAATTACTATCAACAGACAGGTAGAGGCGGAAGAGACGGTTTGGATTGTGACTGCATTCTTTTTTTCAGTTACGGGGATAGGTACAAAATAGAATACTTCATAAATCAAAAATCCAGAAAATCAGAGCGGGATATTGCATTATCTAAATTGAATATGATGATAGATTACTGTGAGAGCAATGTCTGCCGCAGGAAATTATTGCTGAATTATTTTGGCGAAGATTTTGATGTACAAAATTGTGGTAAATGTGATGTATGTCTTGAACCAAAAGAGATGATTGATGGAACAGCAATAGCAAAAACATTCATCAGTTGTGTGAATGAACTAAATCAAAGATACGGACTCAATCATGTGGTTGATGTTTTGGGTGGTTCCAAAACCAAAAAAATAATCGATAAACAGCATGATTTGCTTGAAAGTTATGGAGCAGGTTATAATTATACAAAAAACCAATGGCTTGATATAGGTAAGGAGTTGTTGCATAAGGGTTATCTTGATGTGAAAGGAAAATATCCAGTATTAAAATTGAATCAGAAAAGCCAGAATATATTATCGGGTCAGGAAAATGTTCAGCTTACAAAATTCTCGGAGTATCCATCTACCAGTAAACAGGATAATTCTGCAAATGAAACTGATAATCAGCTTTTTGAAAAATTGAGAAGGCTTAGGAAAAAATTGGCTGATAGTGAAAACAAAGCACCATACATTATTTTTGCTGACACCAGTTTAAGACAGATGGCTTCCATTTGCCCGAAAACCTATGATGAATTTTTAAAAATATCTGGTGTAGGTGAGTATAAACTGGAAAAGTATGGAGATATGTTTCTGGCAGAAATCATCGACCACTGTCAATCCAGTTATGCTGATTCATGAATGTTTGTTTATCAAACCGATTTTAACCAATTCGGTTTTATAATTATAATTTTATTTTGTTTTAAAACAATGTGTGCGATTACAGGATTTTTCAATACTCAAAATGCGGTTTCCAGCACTTATAAGGCTCTCTCAGAACTTAAAAACAGGGGTAGAGACGGATCAGGTACCTGTGGTTTGGATTGGGTGACGCATTCATATAATATAAATACTCTTGAGATGCCCCAGGATAACAATATCTTGGGTCATAATCTTCATTCGATTGTCAAATATGTTCCACAACCTATTGCCTACTCCGGTAAAATAGTTGCAAATTGTGAAATATACAACTGGAAAAAGTTGTCCAAGATCTATAATCTGGATGCAGAAAACGATTCCGATTTTTTAATAAAATTCATCGAATATCAAATCTCTAACACTGATTTTTCCAACCCAGTAAGGATAAAGGACAATATAGAGAAAGCACTGAGTAAAATAATCGGAGTTTATTCTTTTGCCTATATGCTTGATGGTTATGTATATGTATTCCGGGATATAATAGGAGTTAAACCTCTCTGGTACAGTAGTTCAAGTGGTTTTGCATTTGCTTCAGAAAAAAAAGCCCTGATAAAAACCGGATATCTGGAAGCCTATGAACTCAATCCTAGAGAATCCATCTGTTATGATATAACAAATAATTTTTTCTATTTCTATACCAGAAATTTTTTCGATACAAGACCAGAGCATAAAAAACAGCTACATACAATCCAGAAAGAATTTAGTAACATCCTGGAAGATGCAGTATCTATCCGTGTTCCTGATGAACCATTTGGTATATTGTTTTCCGGAGGTATAGATTCCACAATTATAGCCTATATCTGTAAAAAAATGGGCAAACGGCCAGGTACCGATTTTACCTGTTATGTAGCTGGTTTTAAAGGAAATGATTCTGTTTATTCACCTGATGTGTCCTATGCAAAAAAGGTAGCTGATGAGCTTGGACTGGATCTTAAAATAAAACAGATAACCTATCAGGAAGTTGAAGATTATCTTACAACAGTTGTTTCACTGATAGAAGATACCAGTGTTCCAAAAGTTGGAGTTGCTTTAACCATGTACGCCGCCTGTGTGGCTGCAAGAGAAGATGGTATCAGAGTAATGTTTTCCGGTTCGGGTGCTGATGAACTACTTGCAGGTTATAACCGACACTGGCAATCAGAAGATGTAAACTATGACTGCTATCAGGACATTTTAAACATTTACCAGAAAAACACCTATAGAGACGATGTAGTATCCATGAACAATAACATAGAACTAAGAGTTCCCTATCTTGACAGGCGCCTTATTGATTATGGTTTAAAAATACCGGCACATTGTAAAATCGATAATAAACAAAGTCAGAATAAACTGATTTTAAGAAATGTGGGCAAAAAACTCGGTCTTCATGATGATTTTGTACAGCGAAATAAAAAAGCTGCACAATACGGGAGTCGTTTTGATAAAGCAATAACAAAACTTGCCAAAAATTCGGGTTTTAAAACAAAAACACAGTATCTGGAGCAGTTCTATGAAAAATCCTAAATTAAAACTTGGTGTTTTGTACAGCTCGGGTAAAGACAGTAACTATGCCACCTATCTCATGCAGCAAGAGGGTCATTCCATTGAATGTCTGATTACTGTAAAGAGTAAAAATCAGGACTCATACATGTTCCATACGCCAAATATTGATTTTTCCCGTATGCAGTCCGAAGCTATGGATATAGCACTTATAGAAGAGATAAGCAAAGGTGAGGAAGAGATAGAGATAGAGGATATGAAGTCTGCCATTAAAAAGGCTCAGGAGAGATATTTAATTGAGGGGGTGGTTACAGGAGCATTATATTCCAGTTATCAAAAAGACCGTATCGAAAGGATATGTAATGAACTTGGACTTGAAGTGTTTAGTCCTCTCTGGCATATCGACCAGGAAGCCGAGATGAGAAAATTGTTGGAACTTGGTTTTGAATTTATATTCAGTAGCGTGGCTGCCTATGGTTTAAATAAAGACTGGCTCGGTAAAATAATCACAGATAAACAAATCGATAAACTTGTTCGTTTAAATGAAAAGGTGGGTCTAAATATTGCAGGAGAAGGTGGTGAATTTGAAAGTTTTGTAATTGATTCTCCGATGTACAACAAAAGGATAGAGATAAAGGATTATGAAATCGTGGAAAGAGATGAATATACAGCCCATCTTATAATAAAGGATGCCGAACTTCTGGAAAAATAAAAAATTTAAATCCTGCATGCTGAATATCCATGTTTCTCGAAGTATCTTTGATGATATTCTTCAGCTTCGTAAAATTCAGATGCAGGCACAATTTCGGTAACTATATCTTTTTTGTACTTTCCGGATTGTTTTAATTTGTCTCTGGATTCAATAGCCTTCTTTTTCTGCTCTTCATTGTGGTAGAAAATAGCAGACCTATATTGTGTTCCAATATCTGGTCCCTGACGGTTGAGTGTAGTTGGGTCATGTATTTTCCAGAAAACATCCAGCAATTCTTCATAGGATACGATTGAAGGGTCAAAGGTAACCTCAACTGCTTCAGCATGACCAGTTTTACCTGTACATACATCTTTATAGCTTGGGTTTTCCCAGGTTCCACCTGTATAACCAACTCTTGTGGACAACACTCCTTCGATTTGTCGAAATGCGGCTTCCACTCCCCAAAAACAACCAGCTGCAAATGTTGATTTTTCCATATTTAGTCTCCAATTCAATTTTTCATGAATCCGTTTTAACAATAAATATGTTTTAGAATAATATTACACTTATGGGCTGTTTATCCAGATTTATTTTACTGGTATGGTGAAATAAATAGCAGTTCCTTTGTTAACTTCACTTTCAATCCATATCCTGCCATTGTGCATTTCAATAAATTTTTTCACCAAAGCAAGTCCCAGACCTGCACCCCCGTATTCACGGCTTGCAGATGTATCCATTTGTGTAAACGGTTTGAACAAATCTGATTGTTTGTCTTCAGGGATTCCAATACCAGTATCCTTGACAGTAAACCGAATATTTCCATCCAATTTATTCACCTGCAGTGTAACTTTTCCTCTTTCAGGTGTAAATTTTATGGCGTTGGTTACAAGGTTATAGAGTGCTTCTTTCAATTTATTTTCATCTGCATAAATATCACCCAGATTTTTGTCGATAATAGTTTCCAGTTTTATTTTTTTGTTCAATGCTTGTGGATGCATTGTATTGCTTACATCATTGACCAAATCAACAATGGATAAATTCTGAGGGTTATAGTCCATTTTTCCTGCTTCTATTTTAGAGATGTCCAGTATTTTGTTGATTAGACTGAGAAGATGGTATCCACTGTTTTTGACATTGTTGAGATAATGTTTCTGGTATTCATTCAATTCACCTCTCCTTTCAGTAAGCATCAGTTCTGAAAAACCGATAATGGAGTTTAAAGGGGTTCTTAGTTCATGGCTTACGTTAGCAAGGAATTCGTTTTTGGTGCGGTTTGCGGATTCAGCAATCATTTTGGCTTCAATCAGAGCATGTTCAGCCTGTTTCTTATCGGTAACATCGATCACGATACCGCGTAAATTTGTGACATTACCATTTTCATCAAAATCAGACGATGTTCTCTCATCCACCCACCTAACTTCACCGTTTTTTGTTAATATCCTATATTCGTGGTTGAATTCCTTTAAACCATATCTAACTGTTTCTGCTGTTTTTTCCATTACATTATCCAGATCATCTGGATGTATAATATTAGCATAATTCAATGACCCGGATAAGAAATCATCTGGATCATAGCCAAACTGGTCAACATTGTTTGATACATAATTTACTGAACAATTGCCATCTTTGTTCCACAAAAACGCAACAACAGGACTTGATTCAATAATTTTTGCCAATTCATTCCTTAGCTGGTTAGATTTTTTTAATTCCTTTGTATATTCTCTTAAATCTTCACTAGCTTTTTTGTATTTGCTGGTTATTTCATATAATGATTGACGTGTATTTTCAATACCACAGGTTAATGTTTTGAAGTCACCGTTTCCATAAACCCGTACTCTGCGTGTAAAATCCTCATTCTGTATAGCAGTAAGTACAGCATTAGAATCATCGATAATGTTTTCAAGCGATTCCGCAAACATATTCAGGGAATCACTAAATAGCTTGAAGTCACCTTTAACATCCAGATTGTAGCGGGCGCCTAAATTTCCGTTTGAAAGCTGTTTTGTTACATTCACTGTTTCTTGTACAGGTGATGAAACGGTATGCATTATTCTGTTAAGTCCTTCAGGTATCGGTCTGAAATCAATTTGTATGTCTGTCTCTGCTCTTGTATCGAGTTTACCGTTAATGACATCTTCTGTTATATTCTTGAAATCGTCAACGATTTTGTCTATGGGTGAAGATACAGACCGTGCAATTAGATAGGCGATACCGCTCATAAAAATAATAGATATAATTGATATGATTATCAGCCTGTTTCCAAGAGCAAATACACCAGCCAGCATTTCATTCTTTGGAACAGTGAGCACAACAGCAAAATTTCCGGTTTTTATCGGCTCATAAAACATAACTACTTTATTACCTGTTGATGGGTCCAGAGTTTCGATATGACCGGGTGTGCCGTTTTGAATATCGTTTTTCATTTTTGAAAAACGCGGAGAGTCAATCACGCCTATGTTCTTTTTGCCGGGCCACTCTTTTTTATCCGGATGTGTCATTATTGTACCGGATTTGCTGACCATAAATGCGTATCCGGAGTCAAAAACTTCCACTTTACCAAGCATTTTGTCTATATATTTGATAGTGGCATCAGTGCCTGCAATTCCTATAAATTCACCATCTTCTATTACAGGAGAAACAAAACTTACAATCAGTTTCCCTTGGTAAATATATGGTTCAGTAACAACTTCTGATTTGGTGACTTTTGGTAATTGATAATAGTTTAATGTATCATAGTCCTGAAGAGGGTCGAGGGTGACGTTTCCATGTAACTTGTTCCAATAGGGGATAAACCTTCCAGTGGAGTCATGACCGGGTTTGTTGGCATAATATGAATCATTGTTGTCAAAAGCATTGGGTTCAAACGCTACATAAGTACCCACCAGTTTTGGATTATTGATGAGGTTATCTTTAAGCACCTGGTTTACTTCACTTCTGTTGCTTGACTCATAGTTTTCCATTGTCTTGGATAACGTTTTAGCGATTGTCATATAACTGCGCATATCAGCATCGATTTCATTGGCATATGATTGAGCCATACGGCTTGATTGTTTATATGCCAAATCTTCCTGCTGTTCAGTTACAGTTGAGATAATTACTGCAGAAGATGATGCCAGAACCAGAAAAACACCGAGAAAAATCAAAAGCATCAATTTAGGTTTTAGAGGTATATCTTTCCATCTAATGAATTGCCGCTCCCATGTAATTATCTGTATAAATTATAATGGTGGATTTATCCTCCTCTTGGTCAATATAACAGTTTAATTTTTTTAAAAATATAAAAGTTATGTTTTTTGGCTCTGTAGAAATCCTTGATATACCAATGTTAACGGGAATCAATGGTATTTTTAGATGTGCTTTCTAACATTGATTATATTTGCTAAATATATCTAATTGATATCGATTTTAACAGGGTTTCTACAGAGCCTGTTTTTTATAAGTAGTTTAATCCGAGTTAATATTAACAGCATCTGTAACCAAAACACCGTTACAATTTTAAACTGTCTACACCATGATTTTTATGAACAAATTATCTAATTATAATTGTATCTAATAAAACCCAGAACTAATATGCTGCTACCAGACCACAAAACCAAAATTGTTTGTACCATAGGACCTGCATCATCCTCTGAAGCAATGCTTAAGGATTTGATTCTTAATGGTATGAATGTTGCCCGGCTCAATTTTTCCCATGGTGATTTGGAAGGTCATAGGGAGGTTATACATAAAATACGAAAATTGTCTTCTGAACTGGATGTAGTTGTTTCTATCATGGCCGATCTTCCGGGTCCAAAAATCAGAATCGGCAACCTTAAAAATGAACCCATACACCTTAAAAAAGATGATAAAGTAACACTGACTACTGAAAACATAGAAGGGGACGAATCAGTAATACCTGTTAATTACAGTAAACTCCCTGAAAGTGTTAAACCGGGAAGACCTGTTTATTTAAATGATGGTTTTATACAATTAAACTGTCTGGAAGTATCCGATAAAAGTGTGGAGTGTACAGTTGTAGTAGGTGGGCCTCTCTCATCTAATAAGGGTATGAATCTTCCGGGTTCCAGAGTGTTCCTCGAACCTGTAACAGAAATAGACCTTAATATTGTTGATTTTGCGTTGAATGAAGGAGTAGATATATTCAGCGTGTCTTTTATAGAAAAGGCGGATGACATCAAGAAAATAAGGAACCATGCAAAAGCTAAAGGCAAATCTGTCTTTATCGTATCAAAAATCGAAAGAGAAGAGGCAGTTAAAAACATCAATGAAATCCTTAATGTAACAGACGGTCTCATGATTGCCAGAGGTGACCTTGGAGTAGAAATACCAATACAGAATGTTCCAAATGTTCAGAAAGAGTTGACACATAAAGCCAATCTTTTGAGTATACCGGTAATCACTGCAACCCAAATGCTTGAATCAATGACCGAAAACATCAGACCTACAAGAGCTGAAGTAACAGATGTAGCTAACGCCATACTTGATGGTACAGATGCAGTAATGCTTTCGGGTGAAACTGCAGCAGGAAAGTACCCTGTAGAAACTGTATCCATGATGACAAAAATAGCAAGGGAAATAGAGTTCTGGCGAAGTAAAAATAAAGACAGAACTGATATAATCGTCAAAAACCTCGATGATATTAAAATGGATGTGGATGATGTGATATCCCTTCAGGTCAATGATGCTCTCCAGAAACTTCCTATAAAATATGTAGTGACACCAACTGTATCAGGCGAGTCTTCAAGACATATATCCCGGTTTAAATCAGGTACATGGATACTTGCTTTTAGCCGCTATATCAATACTGGTAGAAACCTTGCATTCTCCTATGGAGTATATCCGATATATGTAGGAAACAAAACTGACGACTGGGAAACGATAGTAGTTGAAAAATTGAAACAATGGGAACTTGTTAGAAACGGTGATTATATAGTATTGACACAGGGCCAGTCCCCCGGAAAACCCGGTGGTACCAATCTGTTGAAAATCATCTCGATAACATAATCTTTCACTTATTTTTTTGAATACTATCTTCAAGAAGCTGGGATATATCTTTTATCTGAAGATTGTAATTGTTGGCGCTGTTCATATGATAGATGCAGAAAGGACAATACGCCACCATCAAATCTGATACATCATTTGATTTTCTCAGTGACAGCCCAGCAATGTTAGAGGATGTTTCAGGAAAATTTGGTTTTAATCCTGCAGGTGCACCACAGCAAACAACATCCCTGTCAAATATTTCAATTACTTTAACTCCCATATTGTTGAGAATGTTTCGTGGTGTATCGATATTATTTTTTAGATGACATGAGTCCTTCAAGGCAACAGATAAATTCAGGTCGTTTGTTTGGAGTTTGCTTTCTTTGATAAGCAGGTCAAACAATTCTATGGATGGAACAACTTCAAAACTGAGTTCTCTGTACAGTTGAGGGTAGCTTCCATTTAAAGTTTTGTAGCAACCGGGATAGGATACAATTAATTTTTTAATTCCGAGGGATTCGATATAATCAACAAAGTTCTTGGCATGAGTTTTCATCTCATCAAAATGCCCGTTATCAACGAGGAATATCCTGCAGCATTTATCATCATTTAATATTCTTGGTTCGATGCCTGCTGAATTTAATACTCGGATTGTAGAGCGGGCGATTTCTGGTTGAGCATAGGAAATCCAGCATCCAGCCATGTAAACTATCTCTGAATCATCTGATAATTTTAAATCATCTGTAATCCAGTCAAATCTTTTTGAATTATCCTTACCTCCAGGATTGTTATGCACCAGTATATTATTTACAATGCCTTTTGTTTTCTCTGGTTCTTTATCCTGTTCTGCGAGTAAATGCCTCTCATACTGTATGATATCTTTTATTGGTATGTTTACGGGGCAGACATCATCACATGCACCGCATCTTGTAGAAAGGTAGATATTATCAAATTCCACATTTTTAAGAGTTTGTCAGGATTCTACTTTTGACAGTAATTGTATCTTTCCTTGTGGTGTATATTCTTTACCCTTAACTTTTGTAACCGGGCATACATCCCAGCACTTTTTGCAGTCTATACATGAATCAACTGCCTGTTTGTAATCTTTCATATTGTTACCCGAATGTTAATTATATAATACGTAGTAAAAAAGGTTTATAGGAATGAACTCATTTATTCTGAATTTATATATAATAACAGCCCAATGAAACGACTTAGATTTATCAACATTTTTTTTCAACAATGTTGATACCTATATGTTAGACTCATTTTAATGAGTATATAATAAAAAGTTATTTACTTTTATATTATAACTAATAAACTCCCTTTTTTTCTGGCAGAATAAACAAAATAGTATAAATCAATCGTAATGTAGAGACCCTACTTAGTTTTTAAGCTTTTCAGGGTCGTGGGTGTTCAAGAATAATCCCGTAATATTATGGTTTAAGAGTTACATCAGGCATTTTTATTTTTTATTCTGGAATTTCCAATACATTATGTTCTATTTCAATTTTTTTAAATGTTTTTGCGATGGATTCGCCACGTACATGGATTGAAAATTCAGAAAAGTATCCAAAAGGAGTAGTATAAACCTCAATATATTTATCTTTCAGTCTTTCTTCAATGTCAAAAATGATTTCTTCTGCAAACTCGGGAGATGAAACGCTTGAAGACAGATGTGCAAATGAATGCAAAACAATTTTTTCTTAAGATACCACTTGATATTTTTTAGAGCTTTCTTTAACATCTTGGTTTTTCTATTTTCATCTTCTATTTCTGCATGAATAAAAACCACAGCATTATCACTTATCTCTTCTTCTTTTTCTATATCTTCCACATTTTCAAGAGTCTTGCTGTAAGTATCATACCAAAATCTTTCGGTATCAAATAGCAGCATTTTCATAATATAACCGCCTATGAAATATAAATCTGTAATAAGTTTACTTTATAAACACCAGTGTACTTGTTATTCTAAAATTTGTTATAGTTTTGTATTAGTATTATTTTTAGCATAGAAATATATTGGTTAATCGGTAACCATCAATATTTTCGATTAAAAAATAGAAAAAAATTATCATTCAGCAAATAAATATATCTTTCCAGAACTTAAACCCTTTTTATCCATAATTTGTATAAAGGAGTTTTAGATGAAACTGGACAGGATTGAAATAATACAGGGTGACATCACGAAACAGAATGTAGATGC
>NZ_JAHENT010000050.1 GCF_018609725.1 Methanohalobium sp.
ATTCAGGTGATGACCATATAATTATTTCTTCAGCTATTCTGCTAAGATTTACCATAAGGTTTGACAATACAGATGACGATTCAACCAAAAAATCACGGGTACTTACCGCATCCATAGAGTTTTCAATCAGACCATCAAACCCCAGTAATTCCTGTGTCCTTGTACGGTCAAGATTGAAACCAGTAGATGCAAATGCTGCCGACCCAAGAGGGGACATATTTATCCTTTTAAAAGCATCAAACAAACGGTCAAAATCTCTGGACAATGATTCTGCATGAGCTACAAGATGATGAGCAAACGTTGTGGGCTGTGCATGCTGCAGGTGTGTAAAACCCGGCATTACAGTATCCACATTATAAGAAGCGATTTTGAGCAATACTGTGCGAAGGTTTATCAGTTCAGACATTATCCCTGTTATTTCATCTCTTAGATATATACGGAGACAGGTTGCTATTTCATCATTGCGGGAACGACCAGAATGCATCCTTCCACCGATGTCTTCACCTACCATGTCAATCAATTTTGATTCAAGCGATATATGGATGTCCTCATAATCATGGCTCAAACTTTCGATACCATCTTCTTTTATTTTCAAAAGCGCTTCAAGTATACGGGTGCATTCTTCCTCATGGATGATTTCCTGTTCTTCCAGCATTATTGTATGTGCCATATCCACAAGGATATCAGCCTGAAATATCCACCTGTCTGTTTCCATAGACGATGTGTATTTGAGAACTTCCTCGTCAGGGATTTCGGAAAGTCTGCCTCTTCGCAAAATATCGCTCATTAATATACCTCATTGGTTCTATTTTTGAATGAAAATATAAAGTAAAATGATACATATTGTTTAAAAAGGATTTGATATTAACTGACGGGGTTAGCACATTATAGCATATAAAAATTGAGATGATTACTGAAATAAAAATAAGAAAAATAAGATTATCAGCTTTCGGTTTCAGGAAGTTTTACATGAACTGTAGTTCCTTTTCCTTCAATACTGTCTATCCAGATATTACCATTGTGAGCATCTACTATAAGTTTACATATATAAAGCCCAAGCCCTGTTCCTCCATATTTGCGTCTGATGGATGAATCTATCTGGTAGAAACGCTGGAAAAGATAGGGAATAAGGTCTTCAGGGATCCCTACACCGTTATCGATCACTTTTATATGGACATGTTCATCCTCTTCAAATGCTTCCACTATTATTTCACCACCAGAAGATGTGAATTTGGTTGCATTATCAAGAAGATTGGTCAGCATATCGGTTAATTTAGATTTATCACCATTTATCTGTGGAAGATTTTCTGATACATTTTTGTTCAAAATTAGACCTTTTTTATTAATTTCAAAATTTGTGTCTTCTATCGCATCGTCTATTACTCTTGATATCTGAACAGGTTCAAATGAATACTCGATATTACCCGCCTGACTCATACTCATATAAATAAGAGAATCTACAAGTCTCCTGAGACGCTCAGAATTTCGTACTATAATATTCATTGTCTTTTTCTGTTCATCATTGAGCTTTCCAAGAGTCTCTTCATAAATGATATTACTGTAACCTTTAATAGAGGTCAACGGTGTTTTTAATTCGTGGCTTACATTGGATAAAAATTCGTCTTTCATCTTATCAAGGGATTTGAGTTCTTCGTTGGCTTTGGAAAGCTCATTTGCATATTCGTTGAGTTTTCTTTCAGCACGTTTTCGTTCGGTAATATCTCTGGCAAGCGCAAGTATAGCAGTTTTGCCTTCATATTCTATAACTCTGCTGCTCAACTCTACAGGAATACTTGAGCCGTTTTTGGTTATTTGTACCGTTTCAAAAATTCCATGTCCTTTTTCCTGGATAGTATTCAAGCGGTTTTTCATATTGTCTGCATAAAAAGGTGATACCAGCTCCATTGATTTTATATTTATCAATTCGTCTTTACTGTAACCCAGTCTCTGACTTGCTAACTGATTTACTTCAAGTATATTGCCTTCCAAATCGTGTATAAAAATAGCATCATTGGCATTCTCAAAAAGACTTCTGAATTTTTTCTCTGATTCTTTTAAAGCTTCTTCTGCCTGCTTTCGTTCTGTAATATCCTCAACAATGCCGACCCCACCCTGTATTGTGCCTTCTTCTGAAATGATTGGGCTGAAATCCACTTTCAGAGGAACTGTTTTCTTACTTGTTGGTGATCGGTAATAGCCCTCATAATGTCCCGTTTTTTTCTGAAATACCTGATATAGAGCCTTTTTCATATCTTCATCTTCCAGAGATTTTGGCATATCAAAACCTATTAATTCGTCTCTGGTTAAATCAAGAATTTTTAACATGTTCTCATTACCACTTGTTATAACACCGTTCTCATCAAAATCAAATATACCAAGTGGTGAATTTTCAAATATCAATCTGTATTTTCTTTCAGATTTTCGTAAAGCCTCTTCTGCCTTCTTTCTTTCAGTTACATCAATGATTATACCCTGATAATAGGCAGGAACTCCATTATATGTACGACCGAGCATGGAACGTTCAGTTACCCATCGTACTTCACCAGATTTGGTCAATATCCTATACTCTTTGGTAAAATAAGTATATCCTCCTATTTCAACCTGTGAAACAGCATCACGAACTTTTTGTAAATCATCTGGATGTACAATATCGCCAAAAATAAGCCGTTCTGAAGTGAAATCTTCCGGAGTATAACCAAACTGGATTATATTGTCCGAAACAAATTCTACAGGCCAGTCTTTTTCAGCCCTCCACAAAAACGCGATAACTGGACTGCTTTTATAGATGGATTCCAACTTGTTTTCAGCTTCCCATTCATCACGCTGGGTTTTTTTGCTGAGCTCTTGTTCAGTTATGCATTCAATGATACATGCCATACCATTGTAATTATAATTATTATCGGTTATTGGCACAAGCCTGCCGCTTTGATAAGTTATATTTCCTTTTTTATTTCTTAGAGGTATAAACTTAAAGTGTTCTGGCTGAAGCGTATTTTTTACACGCAAAAATAGTTCTCTAAAATGTACATCATTTCCAATAGTTCTTTCAGGCATATAAGACATTAGGTTTTTCCCGATAACATCCTCTTTTGAAATACCGGTTACATCAGCCATACTTTGGCTAAAATAGATGAACTTGTCAAATTTGTCAACAACCCAGATACCCTGACTGAGATTTTCAAGTATTTGTTCATAGAATTCATTCACATTAAACTACCCCGAAAATACAACAATATTTAGTTATCTGCTCAAACCCTATTAATTATTATTTGTATTGTTATTATTTACTTTTTGCCAAAAAAAGCAGGTTATAAATTCAGGATTTTTTCAGAGTCACCCAAAACACGCTTCCTCTACCTTCAGGATTATCATATACTCCCACTTTACCACCATGTAATTCTATTACCCTTTTAACAATTGCAAGACCAAGACCAAGACCTTTTATATCACTTTTATCAGCACGTTCAAAACGCTCAAACAATCTGGATTTGTCTTTTTTGTCTACCCCCTCTCCAGAATCTGCAAAATTAATTTTCCAAAAATCTTTTTCATCCTGTATATCAATTGTGACCCGACTGTTTTCCGGACTATATTTTATAGCATTGGATAAAAGATTATAGAATACATCTTCAATAATATCATTGACAAGGGCTGGATAACTTCCATGTGTCCTGGTTTCTACATTTATACCCTTTTCATCTATCTGATCTTTGAGGTCATCGACCACATGACTGATTATCGGAGCTATGTCGATATTATTTAGTTCAAGTCTTTCAGTTAATTCCAGTCTTGACAACTTGGATGCTGATTCAATGACATTTATCAGCTTTGCGTTGTGGTGTTTAATTTTTTTAAGTATCTTTATCTTGTTGCTGTCATTTTCTATATCAAGTAAAACCTGATTAAAACCGTTAACAAGCCCTGCAGGATTCAAAAGGTCATGACGGATTATATCTGTGAATAAATCTTTATATTCAATTGATTTTTCAAGTTCCTGAGTGTACTTTTGCTGGTTATGTAACTTTTCTTCAAGCTGGGTAATATCAACAAAACTAAGTATCTGATAGTCTAAATCGTCCCTTGTAATAGGCGAGGACGTCATAAATACAGGTAAATTATCTCCATCAATAGTTCTTACTTTACATTCAAGTTCATTATTTTTGTCGATTAAACAGCCAGCATTTTCAGGAAACACAATAAATTCTGAAACAGGATTACCAACCATAGATTGTTTAGTAAATCCTGTTTTATTTACAGCATAGATATTTGTATCAACAACAACATGAGTTTCCTTATCAACAATAAAAATACCATTTTGTTGGGCTTCAAATATTGCTTTTAAATACGAGTAATCATTTTCAACTGAATCTGGGATGTTTACCCCTTTTTTCTATTCGGTTAACAATATATACCCCCTTGATTGTTAAAACATCCAGCTAAAAGCTTTCTGTATTATCTATTACTGATACAGTATTAACTACAACAAACCCCTATCATGATTTACTATATATAATTTAGTTACTGACTTTGATAAATTATAATCATATAGTAACAATACTAAAAACTGTTGTTAATTACTAATATTACTTTTGAAACAAAGATACAAAACTTTTATATATGAATTTATTTTGAAACTGTAACTTTTTATAAAAATATAAATTACCAAAATTTAAGTGGTAGAAAAATGTTTACAGCAGGTTATTGTTGACTGATACTTCTATCCATGATTTTTAAATAGCAGTATTATATAGGTCATACAAATTAAAAGGGATAAAAATGACAGGTGAAGAAATGTACGCAGATAGAATAAACTCACTCCCCCCATACCTGTTTGCAGCGATAGATGAAGCAAAAGCAGAAGTGATGAACAAAGGAGTAGATGTTATAGACCTTGGTGTAGGAGACCCCGACCAGCCAACACCACAACACATTATAGATTCCATGTCCGAAGCCATCTACAATCCCAATTATCACAGATACCCGTCATACAACGGTATGTATGATTTTAGAAAGGCTGCTGCTGATTGGTGCAAAGAGAATAGAGGGTTTGAAGTAGACCCTGATACCCAGACCCTGACAATGATAGGTCTGAAAGAAGGTATTGCCCATAGCCCGCTTGCATTTATAAATCCGGGTGATACAGCACTTGTACCAAACCCAGCATATCCGGTTTACAAGATAGGTACTCTTTTTGCTGGTGGAGAAGCCTACACCATGCCGTTGCTTGAAGAAAACGGATTTTTACCAGACCTTGATGCGATACCAAAGGAAGTCTGTGACAGAACCAAGATGATGTTTTTGAATTATCCGAACAATCCCACTGGTGCTGTTGCTGATCACAAGTTCTTTGAAGAAGTGGTTGATTTTGCAAGAGACAACGATATTGTCGTCGTTCATGATAATGCCTATTCAGACATCGTATTTGACGGATACGAATCCCCAAGTTTCCTGAATGTTGACGGTGCAATGGATGTTGGTGTTGAATTGTACTCACTTTCCAAGACCTATAATATGACCGGGTGGCGTATTGCTTTCGCAGTAGGAAACAGCGATATTATAAAGGGAATTGGAAAAGTTAAATCCAATGTCGATTCAGGTGCTTTTGAAGCTGTCCAGAAAGCAGGAGTGACAGCACTCACCTCATCGCAGCAGTGTGTTTCAGATATGAACAAAATCTACAAGGACAGACGTGATGCACTGCTTAAAGGTCTCAATGAACTCGGACTTGATGTAAAACCACAGAAAGCAACATTCTATACATGGGCTCCAGTGCCAGAAGGATACGATTCTATAGAATTCTCCAAACTCCTGCTTGAGGATGCCGGAATTGTTGCTACACCAGGTGTCGGTTTCGGTGACTATGGAAACGGATACATCAGATTTGCACTGACACAGACAGTTGAGCGTATCAATCAGGCAGTTGCAAGGATGGAAGAACTTAAACTTTAAATCCTATAACTACACCCTTTTTGGGGTGTAGATTAGAATTTTTTATCCCAATAATGAATCAGGGCTTATATTTCCACTTCTAATCATATGATCTGCTATAACCAGTGCTACCATAGATTCGGCAACAGGCACCATTCTTGGTGGTATTGTGGGGTCATGGCGACCTGTTACAGAAACTTTAGTTTCTTCCATTGTTGACAAATTAACTGTTTTCTGGGTTTTTGAGATGGAAGGAGTTGGTTTCACAAATGCACGACAGATTATCGGCATACCTGTGGATAAACCTCCAATAATACCACCTGCATTATTGGAATCCGTTTTGATATCCCCATTTTCAATAACAAATGAATCATTCATTTCACTTCCATTCATTCTTGAACTTTCAAAACCAGTGCCAAATTCAACTCCTTTGACCGCTCCAATACTCATAATAGCTTTTGACAGGTCGGCATCCAGTTTGTCAAATACAGGCTCGCCGATTCCAGCAGGAACTCCTTTTACTACTACCTCAACAATACCCCCAATGCTGTCACCCATATCGCGTGCATGTTCCGCTTTTTCAAGCATCTTTTCAGCAGCATCAAGGTCTGCACATCTTAAAGGTGTTTTTTCTAAATTGTTCATTATCTTATCAAAATCCAGTTTTTTTGCTCTAATACCCCCAAGTTCCACTACATGAGCCACGATTTTGGTTCCATAGGTCTCCAGCAGGGCTTTTGCAATTGCTCCTGCCGCAACACGTCCTACTGTTTCCCTTGCAGAAGAACGTCCTCCTCCTCTATAATCCCGGATTCCGTATTTTTTCAGATAAAAATAATCCGCATGGCCGGGGCGCGGGAGGTTTTTAAGGTGTTCATAGGAACTGGAATTGGCATTTTTGTTCCATACAAGCATTGATATAGGTGTACCAGTACTTTTGTTGTCAAATACACCAGATAATATTTCCACTTCATCGGTTTCTTTTCGGGGTGTAGATACACTGCTCTGTCCCGGACGCCTTCGTTTTAATTCATCTTCTACAAGTTCCTTATTGATTTCCAGTCCCGCCGGAACTCCATCAACGACTACTCCTACTGCACGACCATGAGATTCACCCCATGTTGTTATTTTGAAAAATTGCCCAAACGTATTACCTGTCATCTTTTTAAAACTACCCTGAATTTTCAATTATTTAGATTCCCTTTTTGCTGGTTCAATATGAATTGTAACATCTTTTACACCCGGATATTTATTTTTAAGGTCTCTTTCTACATCATGTGCTACACTATGTGCATTATCTATACGCATATCAGGCCGCACCTTTATATGTAAATCTATCTGGATTGTATCATTTGTCCCTCTGCTTCGGATTTTATGGCACTCTTTGATACCTGAAACCGATTTAACCAGTGTACAAATTTCTTCCTCATCAATCTGGGCTGTATCAAGCAAAGTATCAGCATTCTGGCGTATAATTGAATAGCCTGCACGGAATATGACTACCGCTATTATAAGCGAAATTACCGGGTCAATAATGGGATAACCAAGTTCAATTGCAACCAGACCCGCAATCACAGATAATGAAAGGAAAATATCACTTTTTGTATGCATTGAATCCGCAATCAAAACCTCACTGTTTAATTCATCTCCTTGTTTGTGTTCATATCTGGTCACAAGGAAATTGATAATCATTGTCAAAATCATAATTGCAAAACTTATGGATGTTACATCAGGACTTACATCGGCTCTGAACCTTCCGATTGCGTTGGTGATTATTTCAAACCCCACCAATATTAAAAAGAAAGATATTATTATGGCACTGAGTGTTTCATATTTGCGATATCCGTAAGGATGTTGTTTATCAGGGGGTCTGGAAGCTATCTGAATTCCGACAAGTCCAGTGATATTGGAAATACCATCTATAAGTGAATGATAACCATCAGATTCCATGCTAAGTGTATTTGTCAGTCGACCATAGATGATTTTAGCAAGGGCTACTACAAAATTGAGTACCAGTATTTGAAGAAGAACGATACGAACTTTTCTAAAGCGGTGGTTCAATGGTATCCCCGATATAAAAAATGGTTTACACTATAATAAAATATACGATAATATATTGTGAAATACTCCTCCCTTTTGAGAGGAGTTTCCTGGTTCATAATTTGTTCTAACAAACACAACTCCATAGGCACTACCCCTCATCCCGAAGGTGACTGAGTGTATATCGCATTCATCCCCCATCTTCACAGGAGTCTTCTGCGATATTTGGGATATACTTCAGTTTATCAGGTTAAAAATATAATATCGTTAATTTAAAAAATTATCATATCCATTTAAAAATTGGTGAATTGTATGGTAAAAAGTTTGTATATATACCCGATTCTAATTCTTACAGTAATCCTTGCCACATCAGTTAGTGGTTGTCTTGAAACACCTGAAGCTACCCCTGCAGAAGTCAGTGAATCAGCACTATCAGAATATGGATGGGAGAATACTGGCAGTGTGGATTATCAAAGTTACGAACAATCAGTAGCAGATTACAATGTATCTGTAAACACAGCAATAACAACATATAAGGATAAACAGCTATCAAACCAGATGTCAGGACAGATAAAGAACCTACAAAGAAACCAAAATATAGATTTAGAAACCGATTTTGGTACAGGTATTCTGGGGTCGAGATTGGTCACCATCAACCTGACTTTGCCCTCAGGAGTTGAACTGCCTGATACTGTTATATCCACAATAGTTGATACCCAAATAGAAAAACTGACAAAACAGGCAAATATCGAAAATTTTGATAAAAAAGGAAGTGAAGAAATAAACATAAGTGACGGGTCAACTGCAAATGCAGACTATTATGTTGGCTCTATACCTGCAAACGGATTTTCAATCGATGTAAGAGGAGTTATTGCTTCCTGGTCAACTTCTGATTCCACAATTATAACTGTTGGAGCTGTTCCAGAGGGAGATATTGAATTAAATATTGAAGGAGAAAATGTTAAACTCATAACAATCAACGGTGAAAAAGAAATGGAAGAGGTTAAAGCACTGATTAAATCTATAAATTAAAAGAACATAAATAGAGCCGTTATTACTTAAAAATATATGAGAACTATCTATGGTTAAAATAGCAATCACTGGCAAAGGAGGGGTTGGAAAAACAACCCTTGCAGGCACTCTTGCACGATTACTGGCACAGGACGATTATCAGGTTCTTGCTATTGATGCTGATTCAGATATGAACCTTGCATCTGCTGTAGGTATAGAAAAACCACCCGAACCACTTACCGAATATAAAGATTTAATAAGAGAACGCGCAGGTGAGACAGGTGGAGCCTTCAAATTAAATCCAAAAGTCGATGATGTAGTCGAAAAATATGGAGTTGTCGGTCCCGATGGAGTAAACATGCTTGTCATGGGTACAATTGAGCAGGGTGGCAGTGGATGTATGTGTCCAGCATCTGCATTTTTACGTGCATTTTTAAGACATGTTGTTTTAAAGGAAAAAAGTGCTGTAATAATGGACATGGAAGCCGGTATAGAGCATCTGGGCAGAGGCACCACCAGAGGAATAGACCTGATGGTTATTGTTGTAGAGCCAGGCATGCGTTCTGTTGAAACCGCCTCACGTATAAAGGAACTGGCAGATGAACTGGAAATCAAACACCTTGCTGCAGTTGTTAATAAAAGCTCTTCAGCAGATGTAAAGCCACATCTTGAAAAACTTGGAATATCGGTTTTGGGAGAAATTCCCTATGACCCTGAAATAGTACGTGCCGATTTTGAAAACACCACAATCCTGGATATAGGTTCCAGTTCAGTGGATTCAATCAAAGATATTAAAAACCAAATGATAGATATGGTTCAAAATATTGAAAATGGATGATTAATCACCATCATCAAAAGATTTTTTTGTTTTTAAGGATAGTGTACCTTTTATTCTTGCATGTTCATTACCAAGACTTCTTCGATAATCTGAGCGTATCTGCTGTTTGAATTGCTGGATCATCAACTCATCAAGTTCATCTTCTGTTAAATCCTGAGTTTTTTTATGTTTTATTTTATCGTTTCTGTCCATGTTAGATTACGCTGATAAACGGGTTATGGTCAATAAACTCTACATCCAGTTTAAGCATTTCTTCAAGGCGTTCACAAAGTTTTTCCATGGCTGGGTTTTCTGTGGCATAATGTGTTGCATCAACCAGAGAGATACCTCCCCTGTTGCGTATCACGTCATGTTTCAGCTCACTTGAAACAAAAGCATCCACACCGTTTTCATGAGCTATATCCAGATACTGAGATTTGAAACCACTACCTCCAAACACCATGACTTTTTCTACTGTTTTGTTCTCTCCAACGTATTGGACATTGGTATCAAGACATTTGGACACATGCCCTGCAAAGGTATCAATTGAACAGGGAGATATGTTTCCGATTCTTCCGATTTCCAGTTCCTCTATATTTGTCAAGCCCAAGCGGTCTGCAAGGATATCATTTACACCACCCGGTACTTTATCATAATTGGTATGCATACTGTAAAGAGATATTTCATTATCAAGAGCTATTTTCAATTTATCTGAAAGAGGCTTTGCAATTTTTGTTACTGGCTCAAAGATAAGGGTGTGATGGGTTATAAGCAAATCTGCACCAATATCAGCTGCACGTTTTAGCACATATTCCGTTGGGTCAAGTGCAACTGCGATTTTATCAATATCATTGTCCAGGTTGATTATATCTCCTATTCTTCCTGTATCAAATTCTTCTGCATATTCAGGCGGTGCAATCGTTTCAAGCACTGGTATAATATCTGAAAATTTCATATACTA